>JAYKGZ010000072.1:0-7085 GCA_035284925.1 Cyanobacteriota bacterium
CTCAGCCTGCGCGGCGAAGTGCTGAACATCTACGCCCAGGTCGGCCTGGTGATGCTGATCGGCCTGGCGGCCAAGAACGGCATCCTGATCGTGGATCTGGCTAACCAGCGCCTGGCCGAGGGCGCCAGCGCCCTTGAGGCGGCGCGGGAGGCGGCCCGCTCACGCCTGCGCCCGATCATCATGACCGCCATCTCCTCCCTCTTCGGCTTCCTGCCCCTGGTGCTGGCCAGCGGCGCCGGCGCCCGCAGCCAGACCTCGCTCGGAACCGTGGTGTTCGGCGGCCTGCTGGTGGCCACCGTGCTCTCCCTGTTCGTGGTGCCGGTGTTCTATGTGGTGATGAAGCAGTGGCTGGGCGACTCGCCGCCCATCGACACGGCAGCGGCCCAGGAGGGGCTGGGGTGATGCGTCGCGTTCTGATCGCCACGGCCGCCGGGGCGCTGCTGGGCGTGGCGGTGGCCTTGCTGCTCCGTGCCCTGATCCTCAACACGCCGGTGCAGATCCCCCCGCACCGCTTCGGCTGGCAGCTGTTCACACTGGCTCTGGCGGGGGGCCTGGCGGGGCTGGCCCTCAGCAGCGTGATCGGGCTCCAGGCGTCCAATCCCGATCCCTCCTACCGTCGAAGCAGGCCCTCCCGCGGCCGTCGCTGGCCCTGATGGCCCACCCACGGCCGCTGGTTCTGGTGCATGGCCTGCTCGACACCCCGGCGGTGTTCAACGGGCTGAAGCGTGAGCTGGCCGGACGGCGTGACCCTCTGCTCATCCCCCAGCTGCCGCTCCGCTTCGGCCGTACCCCCGTGAGCGAACTCGCCGCCCTGCTGGGAAGCCACATCGAGGCTGCCTTCGGATCGGAGCAGCCGCTGGATCTGCTCGGCTTCTCGATCGGCGGGGTGATCGCCCGTGCCTGGATCCAGCGGCTTGGCGGCCATCGCCGCACCCGGCGGTTCATCAGCGTGGGCAGCCCCCAGCAGGGCACCCTTACGGCCCAGCCCTGGCCGGGCCGGCTGTTCGCTGGCATTGCTGATCTGAAGTGGGGCAGCGAGCTGCTGGCTGAGCTCAATGCCCACCTGGATCCCCTGGAACGGATCGAATGCCACAGCTTCTACTCCGCTCTGGATCTGGCGGTGTTGCCGGGCTGGCGTGCCGTGCTGCCCGTCGGTGACTGCACGATGCTGCCCGTGCTCACCCATCCGCAGCTGCTGCGGGATCCAGCAGCCATCCGGCCCCTGGCCCGGGAGCTGCTGAGGCCGTGATGGGTTGGATCGAGATCTCTCTGCTGGTGCGCTGGTTGCTGGGTTGGGCCCTGGTGCTGCGCCTGCCGTCGCTGCCGGCCGCTGCCCCGATCCGGCGCCAACGTGTGTCGGTGCTGATCCCCGCCCGCAACGAGGCCTGCACCCTGCCCCATCTGCTTGCCGCCCTGGCCCAGCAACGACTGATGCCCCAGGAGGTGCTGGTGATCGATGACCACTCCAGCGATGGCACCGCTGCCGTTGTGGAGAGGTTCGCGGCCACCTCGTCGCTGCCGATCCGGGTGATGCAGCCCCCGCCGCTGCCGGAGGGCTGGTGCGGCAAGACCTGGGCGCTCCATAACGGCGTGGCTGAAAGCAGCGGTGAGCTGCTGGTGTTCCTGGATGCCGATACCGAACCGAACCCCGACTTCCTGGAGCGGTTGTTGGCTCGCCAGGAGCAGTTGGGAGGCCTGGTGTCGGTGCAGCCTTATCACCGCACGGAAAAGCCCTACGAGCAGCTGTCTGTGCTGTTCAACCTCGTGGGCCTGATGGCCGTGCCACTGGGGGAGGGTTGCGGCGTGGCGTTCGGGCCGGCCATGGCGACCAGCCGCAGCGATTACGACCGCAGCGGCGGCCATGCCGCCGTGGCTGGACGGGTGGTGGAGGACTGGTTTCTGGCTCACTGCTACGAGCGCGCCGGGCTGCCCGTGAGCGCCTTCATCGGCGACGACCAACTCAGCTACCGGATGTATCCCGGTGGATTGGCCGAGATGGTGGTGGGCTTCGACAAGAACTTCGCCACCGCAGCCGGAGAGGTGCGCTGGCCGTGGATGCTGGGGGTGCTGCTCTGGCTGTCGGGCCTGTTCTGGGCCGCCTGGTGTTTGCCGGCCTCGCTGCTCGGTTGGCCGCTCGTGGGCAATCCGGCGCCGATGGCCAATCTGCTGCTGTACGCCGCTTTTGCCGGTCAGTTGCTGCTGTTGTGCCGACGCGTTGGTCGTTTCCGCTGGATCGCCCTGGTGTTCCCCGTGCCCGTGCTGTTTTTTCTTGGCGTGTTTGTGTTGGCGATCCTCAACCTCGAACGGGGTGAGGTGCGCTGGAAGGGTCGTCGCTTCCCAACGCGTTGATGCTGCTCTCCCGATCCTGGTCTGCTTTGCTCAGCTCGGCCCTGTTCTGGCTGTTGATCTCGCTGCTGGTGGGCCTCGTGGTGAACCAGCTGCCCGCTCGCCTGCTTCAGACCAATCCGCCGCCCCGGGAATGGCCTGTCCCCGCCGTGACACCCGGGATCCGGACCTGGAAGCGCTGGATCCCCGACGCCGGACCGGTGCTGCCGGGTGGTATTGCCAAGGCCCGGTTGGTGGGCCGGGATCCGGCCACCCTGCAGCGGCTGGTGATCGAAACCCGCCGCGCCGAGCTGGTGCACTGGCTGCTTCTGCCTGGCGGGTTGCTCACGGCCCTCTGGCTGCCATCTGCCGGGGTTGTGGTGAACGTGGGATTCGCGTTGGTGTTCAACCTCCCCTGCCTGCTGATCCAGCGCTACAACCGCCGTCGGGTGCTGCGCTGCCTGGCCAGGCTTCAGCCGCCCAGCTCACGCTCCTCCAGGTCGAGGTTCGCTGCCACACCTGGATCGTCGGCATGAGCGGCCACCACCAGCCGGTGGCGCCCCTTCTCCACCACGAAGCGATCGCGTTGCTCATCGAAGCAGGCCAGTCGCCGCAATGGGATGGTGAGCGTGAGCCGCTGGCGCTCGCCCGGTTCGAGCCACACCCGCTGGAAGGCCACCAGCACCCGGTTGGGGCGCTCCATCAGCAGCCCGGGCGGCTCCAGATACACCTGCACCACATCGGCCGCCGCCATCGCACCGTGATTGGCCACGGCCACCGCGAGCTCCACACACGCCTGACCGGCCCCCTCTGCCTGCTCCGGAGTGTTGAGCCTGGCCTGGGGATCTGAGCGCTCAAAGCTGCTGTAGCTGAGCCCGAAGCCGAAGGGGTAGGCCGCCTTCTCGCCCTGGCGCAGCAGTTTTCGATAGCCATGCCAGAGGTCGTAGTCCACCCGCGGCGCCCGCGGCTCGAAAAGCGGTAGTTGCTTCTCACTGACGGGGATCGAGAATGGCAGTCGGCCGGAAGGGGACACGGCGCCGACCAGCACATCCGCCAGGGCATGACCGCCCTGCTCACCGGGGTACCAGAGCAGCAGCAACCCTGGCACCAGGTGCTCCCACGGCCGGCAGAGGATGGCGCCACCTCCCATGAGCACCACCACGGTGCGGGGATTGGCCGCGGCCACGGCCTGGATCAGGGCCACCTGATCGGCCGGGAGGCTGAGCTCGGTGCGATCGCCGGCAGCGAAGTCGCCTCCGCTGCGGGCCGAGGCAAAGCTGGTGATCCAGGCGATCAGCGCCGTGAACCGCTGCCACAACGGGTTCAGGGCTGGCCAGAAGGCCAGCCCCTCCAGCCAGCTCGGTGGGGGGATCTGATTCAGGATCGGGGCGATGTCGCCGGGGTGGATGTGTTCCCCCTCCAGTCGCCAGTCCAGGCCCGCCACCAGCACCACGGCATCGCAGCGGGCTGCCAGGGCCGCGGCCTGTCGGATCCGGCGCCCATCGGCATGGGTGATCGTCAGCGAGGGGCAGGCGGCTCGCAGCCCTTCCAGCGGGGTGACGACGGCGCTCCAGGGCGGCCGGGTGTCAGAGGAGCCGCGATCACCCAGGTTCGGCGTATCGGCCAGGGGGCCGATCACCGCCAGGGAGGTGAGGCTCCCCAGAGGCAGAACGGGATCGCCGCGGCTGAGGCGCTCGTTGCGCAGCAGCACGATCCCCTGGCGTGCCGCCTCGCGGGCCAGTTCGAGGTGCTCCCGGCAGCGCCGCAGCCGGCTGGGATAGGTACCGGCCGGCACCTGCAGCTGCAGGCGCAGCTGACGCCGCACCGCCGCATCGAGGCTGGCCATGGCCAGGCGCCCGTCGGCCAGGGCCTCGCTGAGCTCCTCGCGGAAGATCATCCGGAACGGCATCTCCAGGTCTTGCCCCGCCTGCAGGGCGGCCAGGCCGTGGCGCAGGCCGAAGATGAAGTCGCTCACCACCAGCCCCTCAAAGCCCCAGCGCTGCCGCAGGATCTCCGTGAGCAGCACGGGGTGCTCGCCGCACCAGATGCCATTCAGCCGGTTGTAGGCGGTCATGACCGAGCCGGCGCCGGCCTCAAGGCAGTCGCGGAAGTGGGGCAGGTAAAGCTCATGCAGCACCCTCCGGCTCGCCCGCACATCCACGAGGAAGCGGGAACTGTCGATGGAGTTCAGGGCCAGATGCTTCACGCAGGCGATGGCATGGCGCCCGATTCCCCGTGTGCAGGCCGCTCCAAGTTCCCCCACATGCACCGGGTCTTCCCCGTAGGTTTCCTGGGCCCGGCCCCAGCCGGGGTGGCGCAGCAGATTGATGCACACCGCGGCCAGCCAGTTCGCACCGAAGCTGCGGGCCTCCCGGGCCATGGCGGCCCCGATCTGCTCCTCCAGCGCCGGGTTCCAGCTGGCCCCGCGGGCCATCGGCACCGGAAAGGTGGTGGCACCACCCTCCAGCACCACTCCCCGCGGTCCATCCACGAACTGCAGACCGCTCAACCCCAGCCGCGGCAGTTGGCCGGCGGGCCACGGGTGGCGATGGGAGGCACTGTTGAACGCGATGTCGGCCATGCCCGACCAGAACGGTGTGGTGCCGCTCACCAGCCGCAGTTTCTCTTGCGTGCTGAGCTGGGCCAGCAGATCGTCGGCGTTCACGGCAGCAACCGGTATGTCCGGTTCGGTGGGGTAGGGTTGAGTTGGTTCAACGATCCCTCTTCAGCGGATTTCTCCCCAGCGCGGCGAGTTCCACAGAATTTCTCCACCCTGCCTGCGACGTCCATCGGAGCCTTCGACGAATCGATTTCCATACAGTTCAGTTCAATTCATGACCATTTACGTGGGCAACCTCTCTTTCGATGCCGAAGTGGAGGACCTTCAGCAACTGTTTGCTGAGTATGGCGAAGTGCGTAAGTGCAGCTTGCCTCTTGATCGCGAAACCGGCCGCAAGCGTGGCTTCGCCTTTGTCGAGATGGCCAGCGCCGGCGAGGAAACCAAGGCGATCAATGATCTCCAGAACGTGGAGTGGATGGGTCGCAACATCCGCGTGAATCAGGCGGAACCGCGGCCCAGTGCACCATCCGGTGGTCGCCAGCGCTGGTGAGGGGTGCCTGAGCACCCGGTCCGGGCTCGTTCCGGCCGGGTGTTCTCCGAATCTGGTTGCTGCTGACCCTGCTGCTGCCGTCCCCGGTGGCAGCATTTTCTTTGCGGGTTGGGGTTCTCGACGGTTCACCGCCCTGCTCGGATCAACAGGGAATCGGCAACTGGCAGGGAACGGCTGCCTATGTGCTGAGCGGCGATCCCAACGCCACAGCCCTTCTGGAGGCCGGCCTGCTGCGATCCCTGCTCAACCTGCAGCTTCTGCGGGTGATCGGGTTGTATCTGCTGCTGATAGCGATTCTGAGCTGGCTGGTGTGGCGGGATCAGAAGGGTGTTGAGGCTGGCCTTGGTCCGCGTGAGCAGCTGCGTCGCTACGGCCTGGTGTTCCAGGTGCTGGCGGATGAGCAGCAGCTGCGCTATCTGCTCAGAACAGTTCCTGCGAGCCAGCGGCCGCGGCTTCAGCTGGTGATGCAGGGCACCCACATGCAGTCGGAAGCCTTCGCGCTCTCGCCCTCCCTGGCGCCCGACCTGGTGCTGCGGATCGACCGGGCGATCAGCCAGGCCAAGCGCGAAGATCTGCTGCCCTGACAGCTCGCTGGGAAACTCGGTGATGAGTTCTTCGGCGATGAACTCCTGCGACTGTCCGGCGAGGTCAACTGAGCAGACCCGCACTTCAGTAGAGCGCCTCTTCGGCGTGGGTCTCAATTGTGCAGTCCGAGGTGGGGATCGCCACGCAGGTGAGTACGAAGCCTGCGGCGATCTGGTCTTCATCGAGGAAGGACTGATCCTCCTGATTGACGCTCCCGCTGATCAGCTTGCCGGCACAGGAAGAACAGGATCCCGCACGGCAGGAGATGGGCAGATCGATGTTCTGATCAGCAGCTGCATCAAAGATGGACACATCATCGGCGCAGTCGATCGTCTGATTGAGACCCTCGTTGGCATTCACGAGGGTGACCTTGTAGGTGGCCATGGCGGCAGGGCAGGCAAGGGACCGGCTGCAATGCCGGATGCCAGCACCCTGCCTGGATGGCTGAATCTGGCCCAGTCCCCATGCGGGGTCTTTTCCCCCTGGGGTAGGCAGAGTTCACGACGGCGTCAGAAGCGCTCCAGCACGTAGCGGGTGTCGAGCTGAGTGCTGGCGCCCGGTGCCAGCTCAATCTTGCGATCACCACTCAACAACGCCTGGCGCGGACCGCTCCAGGGTTCGATGCAGACCATCGACCGCGGCGGTTCGGTCCAGAGCACCACCAGATCGAAGGGGTGGCTGAGCTGCAGTTCGAGCCTGGCACCGGCCGCTTGATCCACCAGCCGCACCGGGCCGGTGGGTCGCACCAGCAGATCGATGCCGCTGGCCAGACGCCCCATCTGTTCGGCGGTGGGAGCTGGAGCCATGGTCAGATGATTCAGGCATTCTTCAGGCAAGCCCTCAAAACGCACACCCTCCAGGCTGGACAAGTTGAAGTAGGGGTGTAGCCCGAAGCTGAAGGGCATGGGCGCAGCGCTGCGGTTGCTCACCGTGGTGGTGATCTCCAGGGCGCCGGGCGTCAGCCGCACCTCCATCCGCAGCAAGAACTGGAAGGGATAGGCGCGAAGGGTCTCCGGCGTGTCGCTGAGCTCCAGGGCCACCCCGCCGCCATCATCCAGGGGCTCC
>JAYKGZ010000073.1:0-31800 GCA_035284925.1 Cyanobacteriota bacterium
GCCTATGAAACCGACTCTCCGGTGATTCTGCAGGCCTCCCGCGGCGCCCGCCAGTACGCCGGCGAGAACTTCCTGCGTCACCTGATCCTGGCCGCAGTGGAAACCTACCCGGATATCCCGGTGGTGATGCACCAGGACCACGGCAACAGCCCCGCCACCTGCTTCGGTGCAGCTGCCAACGGCTTCACCTCGGTGATGATGGATGGCTCGCTGATGGCCGATGCCAAGACCCCTGCCAGCTACGAGTACAACGTGGCGGTCACCAAGGAAGTGGTGGATGTGGCCCACGCCATCGGCGTGAGCGTGGAGGGTGAACTGGGCTGCCTGGGCTCTCTGGAGACCGGCATGGGCGAGGCTGAGGACGGCCACGGCTTCGAGGGCAAGCTCGATCACAGCCAGCTGCTGACCGACCCCGCCGAGGCCGCCGATTTCGTGGCCAAGACCAAGGTCGATGCCCTGGCGATCGCCATCGGCACCAGCCACGGGGCCTACAAGTTCACCCGGAAGCCCACCGGTGAAGTGCTGGCCATCAGCCGCATCGCCGAGATCCACAAGGCCATCCCCAACACCCACCTGGTGATGCATGGCTCCTCCTCGGTGCCCCAGGAGTGGCTGGACATGATCAACAAGTACGGCGGTGCCATCCCCGAGACCTACGGCGTTCCTGTGGAGGAGATCCAGGAGGGCATTCGCAATGGCGTGCGCAAGGTGAACATCGACACCGATAACCGCCTGGCCTTCACCGCCGCGGTGCGTGAGGCGGCCTTCAAGGATCCGGCCAACTTCGATCCCCGCCACTTCAACAAGCCGGCTCGCCAGTACATGAAGCAGGTGTGCCTGGATCGCTACCAGCAGTTCTGGTGTGCCGGGAACGCCAGCAAGATCAAGCAGCGCGACATCAACTACTACGCCGGTCTGTACGCCAAGGGTGCCCTCGATCCGAAGACGGCTGTCGCCGCCTGAGCCCTGAGAAGCAATCTGAGAAGCAAGGGGCCCCACCGGGCCCCTTTTTGATGCTCATTCGAGCTGCAGGGTGCCCAGAGTGTTCTGACGGCGTTGCTGATCCTTGGCGTCATAGGCCGCCATGCAGTCACCCTTTGGCACCAGCAGACAGCTCACATAACCAGAGGCCTCGATCAGGGCAGCCCGCAGGGCCTTGGCCGCCGGTGTGCGGCTGGCGCTGGTTGAGTTGTTCGAGAAGCTGAAGGTGCCCGCAGCGGCCGTGGCGGCATAGCCGGCACTGCCCATCGGCACCGTGGCACCAAGAATGGCCGCCGCTGGCAGCAGGCTGCCGCCGCTGGACTTCTGCTCCACCGTGTTGGTGGCACGCCCTTCCACGGTGCGTGAACCCACCACTTCGCCGCTGGTGCTGTCGACAACTCGGATATCGATAGCCACATAATCCTTGGTCACGGTGTTCTGCTTCGCGCCACCGAAACCGAGGAAGCTCATCCCACTGCCTTTGCTCTCCACATCCGTGGCGGTGTCATAGGAGGTCACAGTGCCCAGAATGATGTAACGGGCCCCCGTCATCTGCCCCTTCTTGGCGGCCGTGGGACTGTTCTTGCGCACGATGCCCAGCTCGGCGAGTTCCTGCTCCGAGAGCACCTGGCCAAGATTGCGCCGCTCCACGATCCTGATCTCCCCCGTGGAAGAAAGCTCGTTGGCCAGGGCGTGGGAGAGATCCTGCGCCACGGGCCCCTGCCACCACCAGGTGCCGGTCACGTTGTTCTTGAAATCCGGCACTGACACGGTCGGCATCCCGCCGGGTCGACGGGCGGGAGCCGGCTGCCCCTGGGCCAGGAGGGGCTGAGCAGTTCCAAGAACGGTGATCAACGCTACAACAAGTGGGCGAGAATATCCACGCATGGGAGATCTCAGCAAAGTGTTAGTGATTCTAATTCAACGCATCACCTGCTCCCGTCGCCAACCAGAAGGAGAACAGGCTCACTCCGGCAAGGCCAACCGGTCTACGGGTTCAGAGCTGCGAAACGGCTTACCGGCCAGGCGATTGAGCGCATCTTGAAGATTCCGTTCCATCACGAAGGTGACCCCATCGGTTACTACAACTCTGACAAGAGTTGGCAGATCGTTGTTCTTCGACTGCAGATAAATCGGCTCCACGTAGAGAATGCCATCGCCAACCGGCAACACCAGCAAGTTGCCGTGGATCAGGCGCGAGCCCACCCGGTTCCAGAGGCCGAACTGATAACTGATTGACGGGTCCTGCTCGATCAGGGCCGAGACCTGCTGCGGACCGAGCAGCAGGCGCTGCTGAGGGAAACGAACAAGCTGCAGCTGGCCGTAGTAAGGAGGATCGTTCCGGGCGGCCAACCAACCCACCATATTGGCACGCTTCAACGGTGAAAAGGGCAGTAGAAGTACGAATTCGGGGCGACCCTGGCCAGGAAGCTGGATCGTCACGTGATAAGGGCGCACCGGCACATTGCTGGAGCCGTAGATCTCCAGTGGGATCGACCACACGTCGTCACCGTTGTAGAAGGTACGCACGTTGGTGATGTGATAGCGCAACAGTCGCTCGGCCTGAATGTTGAACTGACTCTGGGGTACCTGAATGTGGGCGAGCAGCTCCGGTGGCATGGCAGAGAGTGGCCTGAATAGGTCGGGAAAAGCGCGGCGCCAGGTGCGAAGAATCGGATCTTTGGCGTCACTCACATAAAGCCAAACCTTGCCATTGTGGGCATCCACCACCGCTTTCACGGGATTGCGGAAATAGCGAATGCCTGCCTTGTTGGCATCGGAGTATGGATAACTATTGCTGGTGGTAAAGCCATCCAGCATCCAGTACTGATGTTGGCTTGCTAGGAAGCCATCCTTTTCCTTGAGCCGCACTGTCACCAGATAGGGCTGACTCTCAAATCGCAGGAAGGGCAGCAACGCGTTCAGCCGTTGATTGACATGGCGACGGATTAAAAGCCGTGACTTCTCCGTGAGAGAGCCACTGGTGACGAGGCGGGGCTCTCTCAGATAAATCGCTGCCAGCAGGCGCAGGGCCGGCGATCCAACGGCGATCCCCGCTCGGCCGTCATAGTGCGAGTAGATATTGAGGTCCCCGTCGGGATAGTCGAACTCCCGCACCATCGAAGGAGCAATGGCATAGGGAGCTGGAGCTGATGAGAAGTAGAGACGGGGCCTACCCACCGGCAGCACCTGCTTCACCCGGGCCGTGCTGATGCCCAGCTCCGGAATACCCAGGTGTTTACCGCTGCGGCCCAGGTCTTTCACGAAATAGAGCGGCAACCCATCGGGCCCCACCGCATTCACCGATGAAACGGTGAAGCCGTAGCCATGGGTGAACACCAGGTGGCGGTTCAGCCAGGTGTCAGAGGTTGTTGGCAGGCTTCCGGTTTCGAGCTCGCGGGCGGCGATCAGCACCTGCTGGGAGCCCCTGGTCTTCACGTCTTCCCTCAGGGGATAGCGATCAACGGCTGCCGAGGCAAAGCGGTAGTAGAGCCGCAGCTGCTGCAACTGACGGTTGGTGGCCAGCAGCGGCTGGCTGTCCCAGAGCCGGATGTTCGCCACCGTGCCCTGCGACTTCTGCAGGTCGGCGGGAGTGATCTTCTGGCGTGGCTGGAGCATCAGCTCCTGCATCGCGTCGAGTCCGAAGGCATGGCGGGTGCCTTCAATGCTGCGCTTGATGAAGGGCCCCTCAATCGCCAGTTCCCGTGGCGACACCACCAGACGCTGCAACAGCGGCGCCACCAGCCACTCGGCCAGCGGCACCAGCAGGGCTGTGGACGCCAGGGGAATCAGTCCGGCCCGCCGCAGCCAGCCGCGGGGCATCGGCACCACCAGGGCGATGGCGCAGAACACGAGCAGGACCGCCAGCAGGAGCCGCAGCGGTAGGCGCACGTGCAGATCCACCCAGCCGGCACCACTGGCGACACCGCTGCCCTGCACCATCAGATCGAAGGGGGCCAGGGCGGTGCTGATCGCCAGCACCAGAGCGACCACGGCCAGCTGGGGCTGGAGTACGCGCTGCTGGGATCTGCTCAGCCCTGTGTAGCGAAGTTCGCTAAGGGTCTGCTTTTCGGCGATCGTGAGCCATAGGCACCCCGCCAGGCCCACGGCGGCCTGGGCGCACAGCACGCTGAGCAGCAGCCTCAGCGCCGGCAGTTGCAGCACCGTGAAACTGAGATCAAAACCGGTGACCGGATCCCCTTTGCCGAAGGGCACTGCCAGCAGAGCCGGCAGCCACAGGCTCCAGCCGCGGGCCAGGGCCGTGGCCGACGCGGCCAGGGCCGCCGCCAGCGCAATCCGCAGCGTGGTAAGCGGCCAGAGCAGCAGCAGAGGCAGCAGGCCGAGAACCAGCCCGATCAACAGCCGGTGCGGCAGATCAGCCAACACGGGAAAGCCTGTGATCACCTGGCCACTGAACGGTGCGGTGATCAGCCCGTGGGCCTGCACCATGAGGTAGGTGAGACCTCCCACCAGCAGCAGCAGCAGCAGCGCCAGCGCGAGCACCAGCCGCCTGGGGCCCATCTGCAGAATTGGTGTCTGCGGCAGGTCCCGGTGCGGGTGAACCTGTCGCAGCCGCCAGCATCGCTGCAGCTGCTGAAGCTGCAGCGGCACCCCCAGCCCCATCACCAACGCGAAACTGACCACCTGCAGCAGCCAGCGGCGCAGCAGCATTCCCTGGGCCTGGAACTCGCTGAACCAGAGCCACTCGATCGTGATCCGGGCGGCGGCCAGCAACAGCAGGGTCACCAGCCCGAGGCCCCCCAGCCAGAGCAGGTGGCGACGGACCCGATCGGGATGGGAGAGCAACCGGAGGTTCATGGCCTGAAACTAGGCAGACGAGCCGGCAGCGCAGCCAGGCAACGCCGTCCGCCGCTAATCCGACCCCGCGGATCGGCTTTTATTTCCCGAGCGTTCGGACGCTGTTAGCCTCCCTTAACAGCTGGGTTCGTCCGTGACCGCAACCCTTCCCATCGCCGCCGCCGCCGGCCCCACGTTCACCGGTCTGCGCTGCAAGGAATGCGGCCATGACTACGAGGCCGGCGCTCGCCATGTCTGCGAAGACGTCTGCTTCGGACCGCTTGAGGTGGTTTACGACTATGAGGCGATCCGCAACCGGGTGAGCCGCACCACCATCGAGGCTGGCCCGGCCTCGATCTGGAGGTATCGGGATTTTCTGCCGATCGCCGGCGATCCGATCGATGTGGGCACGGGCTTCACCCCCCTGCTCCGGGCAGACAACCTGGCCCGGCGTCTTGGCCTGAAGAAGCTCTTCATCAAGAACGACGGGGTGAACATGCCCACCCTGTCCTTCAAGGACCGGGTGGTGAGTGTGGCCCTCACCCGTGCCCGCGAGCTCGGCTTCACCACGGTGAGCTGCGCCTCCACCGGCAACCTGGCCAACTCCACCGCCGCGATCGCCGCCCACGCCGGCCTGGAGTGTTGTGTGTTCATCCCCAGCGATCTGGAGCTGGGGAAGGTTCTGGGCACCCTGATCTACAACCCCACCCTGATGGCGGTGAAGGGGA
This sequence comes from Cyanobacteriota bacterium, assembly GCA_035284925.1. Lineage (GTDB taxonomy): Bacteria > Cyanobacteriota > Cyanobacteriia > PCC-6307 > Cyanobiaceae > UBA5018. The sequence goes on from JAYKGZ010000073.1 coordinate 5,508, forward strand.
ACTACGACCAGGTGAACCGGCTCTGCTCGGAAGTGGCCAACACCTACGGCTGGGGCTTCGTGAACATCAACCTCCGCCCTTACTACTCCGAGGGTTCAAAAACACTCGGCTATGAGGTGATCGAGCAGCTGGGCTGGCAGTTGCCGGATCACATCGTGGCGCCGCTGGCATCCGGCTCCCTGTTCACCAAGATCCGCAAGGGCTTCGATGAATTCATCAAGGTGGGTCTGGTGGAGGAGAAGTCGGTTCGTTTCAGCGGTGCCCAGGCGGAGGGCTGCAGCCCGATCGCCCAGGCCTTTGCCGAGGGGCGTGACTTCATCAAGCCCGTGAAACCCAACACGATCGCCAAATCGATCGCCATCGGCAATCCTGCCGATGGCCCCTACGCCATCGACATCGCCAACCGCACCGGCGGGTCGATCGCGGCCGTGAGCGACAGTGAGATTGTGGATGGCATCAAGTTGCTGGCGGAAACCGAGGGGGTGTTCACCGAAACCGCCGGCGGCACCACCATCGCCGTGCTCCGGAAGCTGGTGGAGCAGGGACGAATTAATCCCGACGAATGCACCGTGGCCTACATCACCGGCAACGGCCTCAAGACCACCGAAGCCGTGGCCTCCGTGATCGGAGAGCCCCACCTGATCGAGGCCAGGCTTGACAGTTTCAACGCGGCCTGGCAAAAGGCCCAGTCGCGCTCAGCCCAGGCCTGACCAGCTTTCCCTCCCCTGTCCCACACCGCCATGACCGTTCAGGTCCTGATTCCAACCCCCCTGCAGAAGTTCACCAACGACGAAGCCAGCGTCTCCGTTGACGCCGCTGATGTCGACGCCCTGATCGAGGCCCTGGAGGGCTGCTATCCCGGCCTCAAGGCCAGGCTGTGCGACGAGAACGGCAAGCTGCGTCGCTTCCTCAATCTCTACGTGAACAGCGAAGACATCCGCTTCCTCGACAACCAGGCCACCGCCCTGAAGGACGGGGATGAGGTGAGCATCGTTCCCGCCGTGGCCGGCGGATAAGCCCAGCTGGTGGGCGGTCGTCAATTCCTGGTAACGACTCGTTATAGTTCCGAGCCTATCCGAGGGCGATGGCATGACCCAGGCACCACCTGCCACCAAAGCCCTGCTGTTCGACTACCGACAGGCCGCGAACCCGGTGCGCACCGGCCTCACCGAACCGATCCCCACGTGTCAGTGGCCTCCGGAAACTGCGGCCGAGGGGCCGAGCGCCATCCTTCCGCTCGATCTCAGCGCGGTGCTCGGCACAGTGGGACCGGCCACCAGTCCTGGACTGGCGGCCCATTTCATTCGCATCAAGCCCGGCGAAGGGGTGAAGGCGGCTGCCCTGGCCACCAGTTCGCTGTTCTTCGTTCTCGCCGGCAGTGGCCACTGCCGCCGCCCTGCCCAGGGCGCCAGCCCTGCCGTGGCCCTCAGCTGGAAGCAGGGGGATCTATTCGTGCTGCCGGCCGGCGCCGATCCCCTGCTTGATGCTGAGAGCGCCAGCCTTCTCTACTGGGTGCATGACGCACCCCTGCTCACCTATCTGGGCGTGGCTCCCACCACCCCCCGATTTGAAACCACCCATTACCCGGCCAGCTGGCTGAAGCACGAACTGGAAGCGCTCGCCTCCAGTCCGGGCAGTGCCCGCAGCAACAGGCTCAGCCTGCTCCTGGCCAACAGGGATCTGCCATCCACCCGCACGGTCACCCATGTGCTCTGGGCGATGTACGGGATGGTGCCCCCCGGGGTCACCCAGGCTCCTCACCGTCATCAGTCGGTGGCCCTCGATCTGATCATCGACTGTGCCCCGGGCTGCTATTCCCTGGTGGGGACCGAGCTCGGGGCCGATGGCATGATCCGCAATCCTGAGCGGATCGACTGGCAGCCCGGCGGCGCGTTCATCACCCCGCCGGGGTACTGGCATGCCCATGTGAATGAGAGCAGCCAGCCGGCCTTCCTGCTGCCGATCCAGGATGCAGGCCTTCAGACCTATCTGCGCAGCCTGGACATCCGCTTCGCTGGCTGAGGCCAGACCTTGAGCGCCTGGCTCTCCGGTGGCGATGCGACACCGGGGAGGCTGGTCTGAGCCAGACAGACTCGCCCTCCTCGGCTGTTCACCCTCAGATGGCTCGGGCCATGGCGCATCGCCTCGGCTGGGTCCTGCCAATGCACCAGAGCCAGATCATCCACGTCCAGGTGCACCTGCCCGAAGGCTGGTGGATCCAGGGCCACGGCCACTCCCACCCCAGCCGTATGGGCCGGCACCTCGAGATCCAGCCGCAGTGGCTGCCACCGGTCGGCTCCCGCCAAGGGGATCGGCTGCACCAACCGAGCCTGGGAAGGGCCGCGACGGGATTCAAACCAACTGAGCTGCAGCCGGGCCACCGCCCGGGAGGCCCCCCGAACCCAAACCAGCAGGGAGAGCCGCTGGCCTGGCCGAACCGGCAAGCGATGCAACGGTCGCAGCAATACGGGCTGACGCTGGCGTGAATGGCGCCGCAGCCGCACCCCGTAACGACCCTGATGGGCTGACGCGGCAGACAGGCGCTGATCCCGGTGGGCAAGGATCCACTGGGCGCCGGTGCCCGGGGCAGCACCCAGCAGCTCGTCTTCAAAGCCCCCGACACCGATCAGATCCCGTCCCAGCTCCAGGCCGCTGGTGCCATGGGCGCCGCAGAAGCGTGCATGCGCGGGGATCCGCCAAAGCCTGGCGGAATCGCCTGCGCTGGCCAGTTCACTCCACACCCTGCGTGTGCGGGCGCGGCCGCCGAGATCGGCCTCGAGCACCCCAGACTCCACATGCCAAGGGCCTGGTTGGCGGTCGACCACACCGGCCAGGATCCAGGAGGCCAGATCTCCGACGGCCGCATGGGGGCGATAGCCATGGAGCAGAAGGGGGTAGCCGGTCACCCGCTTGATCCGGCCGCGGCTGAGCTGCACCTCCAGCAGCAAGGAGGGGAACGTGTCCCAGAGCGTCTGATCGAACACCAGGTTGCCCAGGCTGTCGGCCACCAGGCTGCGACCATCCCAGCGCAGGCCGCCAAGCACATGGGGATGGTGATTGAAGATCAGACTGGCCCCGAAACGCCGGGCCAAAGCCACACTCCGGGCTACCGGCTCTGTGGGTTCGCTCTGGTATTCGTTGCCGCCGTGCACCATCACGATCACCTGGCCATGGCGACGGGCCTGTTGCACAGCTCCGCTCAAGGCCGCGGGCTCGCACAGCGCCGCCCCACCTTTGTTCTGGTGTTCGGAAGCCACGTAGCTGGTGGCGTGCTGGCCCCCATGAATCGTTGTGCAGCCCAGGATCGAGAACACGGTGCCCTTGAGGCGATGAACCGCCGGTTGCCAAGCCTGCTCCTGGGTTAGGCCGGCCCCAAAAAACCCACGGCCTGGATGGAAGCCGCTCTGAACCAACACCTCCAGCGTGGATTGAAGTCCAGGCTGAAGCGCGTCGTACACGTGGTTGTTGGCCAACCCCAGCAGATCAACCCCAGCCTGATGAAGGGCCACGGCCAGTCCGGGGCTGCTGGCAAACACATAATCCTTGGCGGGGTGAAACGCACTGGATCGCTGGCCGTTCCACTCCGCCACCGGAGCCGGCAGGAGGGGCGATTCCAGATTGAGCATCGTGAGATCAGCCTGGCTGAGCAAGGGCCTCACCGGCTCAAGCAAGGCCTGATGAGCCGTACCCGGATCACCGGGAAACAGCAGCGGCTTCCGTGGTGAACCCAGCTCCGGAGCGTAGAAACGGCGGCCTGCCATCACATCGCCACCGGCACGGATCACAACGGTGTGGCCGTCGTCTGGGCTGAGTCGCACAACGGCGCTGCGTCCAGGCAGCACCGGCCGCAAGGCCGATAGAAAGCCGGGGGCACGCGCGTTCAACCAGCTGGGCCCGGTCGGCACTGACAACCTGAAAACCCCATCAGCAGCCGTGTGGGTGGAGCGGGAAGCACTTTCCACAACAGCGCCTGCAATGGGATTGCCCTCTAGATCAAGAACACGGCCGCTGAGTTCTGAACCCCCAATGAACGGCTGGCTCAAGATTTCACAACCAGCCAAGGGCAAGGCCAGCGCGAGGCTGACACTTACAAGCCGCCAAACTCCATCCGGCAAGGAACTCTTTCAACTCCGTTGGAAGCCTGACGGGGATCAACCAGCGCGGAGGGAGATTGCAGCTCAAACACTGAGCGTTGCAGCATAGCCACCTTGATTTCACGTTGTTTTCAGGGCATAACCAGAGGCCATCGCGGCGGAGCCAAATCATGGAGTGCGCCTTGATGCGGACTAAATTTGACCCCTTATTGGCTATATCTATTGGGTCTTTCGGTGTATGGAGCGTTCACAGTCAACCGGCATGCACGCTTTGAAAAGGCTCGCAATCAGATCCACTGGCGGGTACACGTGAATGGAATTCGCGGTAAATCCACCGTGACCCGATACGTCGCTGCGATCTTCCGGGCAGCCGGACATCGCACCTTCGGCAAAACCACAGGAAGTGCAGCGCGCCTTTTGCATCCGGATGGATCAGACAGCGTTTTAATTCGCCGTGGCTTTCCCAATGTGAATGAACAAATCCGCATTCTCAGCTATTTCAGCCGTGAGCAAGCCGAGGCAGCCGTGATCGAATGCATGGCCGTAAACCCCCTCTATGCGGAATGGCTGGAACACAAAGTGATGCATTCCAACCTAGGCATCTTGACCAATGTACGACTCGATCACACCGATTACATGGGGGAGACGTTGCCAGAGATCGCAAGCTCCTTGGCACGGGCGATCCCCAAAAAGGCGCTACTGATCACTTCCGAACAAAATCCCCAGCTGCTGGCGATACTTCGCTCAGAGACTGAACGGCTGGAAACCCAGCTGGTGGTTGCTGATCCCCACAGCGTTGAGGCGAGCAGCCTGGCTGGCTTCAATCACTATGCCGTGGAGGCAAATGTGGCGATCGGCTATGCGGTAGCTGAAACCCTGGGCCTCGAGCGATCCAAAGCTCTGGCGGCGATGCAGGCGGCTCCACCCGATCCAGGCGCCTTTCGGATCCAGGAATTCAGGAACAATCAACAGGTGGTGAGCTGGGCCAATCTGTTTGCCGTGAATGACCGGGAAAGCTTTATCGCGCTCAGCGAGCGGTTATTTCTGCAACATCCCAGCCACCAGAAAGTCGTGATCCTCAACAACAGGCACGACAGACAGAGCCGGGTGCAGCTGTTTGCTGAATTGGCCGCGCAGATGGGTTTTGATCAGGCCGTGAGTTTTGGTGATTTTGAAGCAGAAGTCAACGATGTCCTGGCCCCTTATCACCTGCCCGTGCTGAACCTGGGGAACAGCAGCCAACACCGCCAAGACAGTGGTGATCGCCTGCTGCACCAGATCCTGGCCACCACCTCCCCCCAGCAACCGGTGCTGCTGATCGGAACCGTCAACATTCACACCCCTCAGGCTGAACGGCTGTTGCAAACCCTTGCCCATGGTCAGCCATGCTGTTGAACACCCCGGAGATCCAGCGGTTCAGCCTGGCCATTGGTGCACTTCTGGCGATGAGCTGGAAGGAGCGACGCGGCGTGATCCCAGGTGGGGTGGTTGTGCCGGGTTACCTGGTGAATTTGATGCTGCTCTCCATTCCCTGGGGTCTGGCGATGCTGCCGCTGGCCCTGGGCGTGCGAGCCATCTACAGACGCTGGCTGGAGCGAATCGAACATCAACGCCTGCAGTCGATGTACTACCTCGGAATCCTGTCGTTACTGGTGAGCACACCCCTGGCCTGGCTCTACATCCAAGCCGGCCTATTGCCCTGGTCACTCGACAGCGTGACCGGCATCCTGTTACCCGGGGTGATCAGCTACAACATGCACCGCCAAAGTTCCAGGCCGGTACTTAGCGGCATTGTCACCGTGAGCGCCCTAACGGCTTTGCTGACAGGACTCATCGTGGCAGCAGGCACGCTGGGGTTACAGCTGAACTTCAACCTTCTCAATCACTATTATCTACACGCCTCAAATATACAGTTTCGCTTTTATTGGCTGCAGGCCCTTGTTGCCCTGATCGTAGGCCTTCTGATCTACAAGCGCACCGGCATGCGACCGGGGGGCTACATGGTGGCACCCGCTGCCGCAGCCCTGCTGCTCGACCCACTCAGTGCAAGCGTTTTTGCAGCGGGGTGCCTCACCGTGGAAGCAGGCCTCCGCACCCTGATGGAACACAGCCTGATCGTGGGGCTCAACCGCTATGTCACCTCGCTACTTCTGAGCATTGGTTTTGTATGGAGCGCTGAACTTCTGTTCATCTGGCTGGGCTTGCAGCAGCTGCCTTTTCAGGGCAATCACTTACTCGTCATCGTAGCCATTCTCTCTTACGCCAACGATGCCGTTTTGGCAGGAACCCGGCGGGTGTTGCCGTGGATGTTTTTGATGATAGGTTCTGCCCTCCTAACGCTGTTGTTCACCCGATTGGTGATCACTCCGTTTTTCTGATCCGCAGGACTGACCACAGAATCGGCCGATGAGCAGAGGTTCCTGCAAGGCTCCACGCCAGCGCGAACCAGGCTGCTCACTCCACCGATATGCCTGCACTCGCCCCTGCCGATCCGCCTGTAGTTGAATGGTGCCCCTGCCGACACCCCCTCGGCCTTGGCGGGTGTCTCTGGGACCATGACCGCTGCGCGACGAGTCGATCACCACAAGGCGGTAAGCGCAGCGGCCAGCCACACAAGGCGCCACAGGTTCTGGGCGACCCGCCGCCAGCATCAGGTGCCCGGTGCTGGTGGCCGTCGGGTTGAGCTGGCGACTAGCGAGCAGATCGCCAGGAGCCAACTCCCCCAGAGTTCGCACGAGGCGAAAGCGCTGACCGGCTGCGATGGCCTGGTAGTAATCCACAGCCCGTGGTGAGCGCTGCCCCAGCCAGCGACGGCGTTCGCTGGGTCCATAGCCATAGGCCCGCTGAAACAGAGCACTGATGAAGGTGGAGCAAACACTGTGGTTGTGGCTGCGCAACGCTCCATCCACACCCCGCCACTGCACCACGGTTGGGCGCACTCCATAGCTGTTTTCTTCTGCTCTTAAATCGGCCACCAGCCGTTGCGCCCACACCAGGTGATCGGGGGGAGTGGCGCCAACGGGTAACAGCGGCAGCGCCACGATCAACGCCCAGCTCCACCAGCCCCTCATGGCGCCAGGGACCTACCGGGCTGCCCCGTCTGCAGCCAGTGCACGAGATTGAGACGGCGCGGAACCTGAACCCTCACGGGCTCCCCAGGCAGAGACAACAAGCGCCGGATGTCGCTGGGCGACACGCCTTCAAGGTTGAAGCGCACCTTCAAAATTCCATTGCCATTCGATTTCCAGCTCAGCAACCTGGCGCTGAACACCTGACGCAAGGAGGGAATCTCCACGCGGGCCATCTGATCGGGCACCACAAACCAGGGCTGCTGGGCCGGCACGAGCGCTTCCACGTGCGGGGGCTGCTGCTCTCGCTGCCAGATGGCCACGGTTTCCTTCGGCCGCACCGGATCTCCCGGTTTTTTCAGCAGCCGCAGCACAACACCTCGGCCAGGAACGCGGTATGTCGCGTAGTCGAGGCTGGCCTGCTCATCGGTGCCAAGCCGGGGATGCTGGCGCGCGGCTACACGACGTTGAAGGTCGAGCTGGCGTACCGCAGCCTGACGCTGCAGAAGGCTGCGCCAGCGTTCAAGCTGCAGACGTTGCAAGGACTGCAGCTCCACGAGCCGATGGCTTTCGCGCTGACGTTCGACCAGATCCTGGCGGAGTTTCAGAACCCGTTCGCGAGCATCCTCCATCACGTCACGGCTCAGGCCACCCTCCCGCCACAGCTGTTCACGCCGCTGCAGCCGTTGCTCAACCAGCCGCAGCTGTTGCTGGAGCAAGGGCTCTCCCACCACGCGCACCATCACGATGCGTTCAGCGAGCAGATCGATCATCCGCTGGGCATCCCGCACCTGGTCATTCACCTCGGCGAGATCCCTGGCCACGCCCCGGTCCACCAGGTCTTGATCCACCGAGGGATCCCGTTGCAGGGAAAACAGCGGCTCCCCCGGTGCAACGGCCGTGCCCTCCCGCACAAACAGCCGTCCCAACCGCCCATATTCCTGAGCCACCACCGGTTGGGCGGCCGGCACCACCGGTACCGCCGGAACCACCAGCCGGGCTTCATCGCTTTCCACGGTGCCAAGTGCACTGTGAGCCATGCGCAGCAGCACCAACGCCACCACCGTGCCGGCGGCAACGATTCCGAGGCGAGTGGGCCTGGTGCCAGGCAGGCGCAGACCGACAACCATGGGAAGACGCGAGGGCGGGCGAATGGCTCTCGAGTCCTAGAAACGTGGACGGGGGGCTACGGCTGGTGGAACGCTTCAACAGCAGGAGAGCCGCAGCCCTCAGCAGCCTTCAGCAAACAGCGGGATTCTCCGCTTCCTTCCCTGAACGAGCTTGTTCCGCCTCGTGCTCGTCCACCATGGCCGTGAACTCCGGGCCATCGATCGTTTCCTCCACAATCAGGCGTTCCACGAGGCGATCCATCAGCTCGCGGCGGGGCTTCAACAGCCCCAAGGCCCGATTGAGCGCCCACATCGCCAGGCTGCGCACCTGCTCATCGATGCGGTTCCCCGTCTGACGGGAATAATGGGGTTCAGAGCGCAGCCAGTCGCGGCCCAGGAACACCTCACCGGCATCCCCCTCCAGAGCCAGGGGGCCCAGGCTTGAGAAGCCGTAACGGGTCACCATCTCGCGGCAGATCCTGGTGACCTGCTCCAGATCGCCGGCGGCACCCTGGGTGATCTCGCTGGGCCCGTACACCACCAGCTCAGCGGCCCGGCCGGCCAGCGCCACCACCAGCCGCGCCCTGAGATAGGCCTTGCTGACCAGGCCGGAGTCGAGAATTTCCTCATCGGGCAGGGTGCGGGCAAAGCCACCGACACCTCCGGCCCGTGGCAACAGGGTCACCTTGTCGAGCCTGTCAGCCTGGGGCTCCAGGGTGGTGACCAGGGCATGGCCGATCTCGTGATAAGCGATCAGACGCTTTTTGGCGGAATCCTGAAGTGGGGCTGCCGTGAGCCCCATCGTGATCCGCTCGAGGGCATCGCTGATCGCCTGATCGTTGATCTCCGCCAGCTCGCGGCGGGCGGTGAGGATCGCCGCTTCGTTGAGCAGATTGGCCAGATCGGCCCCTGAAAATCCCGGGGTCCGGCTAGCCCATTCCGTAAGGTTCACGGCCTCGCCAAGCGGCCGGGTACGGGCATGAACCGCGAGGATCTCGGCCCGGCCGCGCCGGTCTGGCAGATCCACGTGAATGCGCCGGTCGAAGCGGCCCGGTCGCATCAGGGCGGCATCGAGCACGTCGGGGCGGTTGGTGGCCGCCAGCAGGATGACCCCGGAGTTGGTTTCAAACCCATCCATCTCAGTGAGCAGCTGGTTGAGCGTCTGCTCCCGTTCATCGTTGCCGCCACCGATCCCGGCCCCGCGCTGACGCCCCACGGCATCAATCTCATCGATGAAGATGATGCAGGGCGCCTTTTCCTTGGCCTGGCGAAACAGATCCCGCACCCGGCTGGCGCCGACCCCAACGAACAGTTCCACGAACTCGGAGGCGGCCATCGAGAAGAACGGCACCCCCGCTTCGCCGGCGATGGCCCGGGCCAGGAGCGTCTTGCCGGTGCCTGGGGGACCGACCAGCAGAACACCCTTCGGGATCTTGGCGCCCACGCTGGTGAATCGCTCCGGTTCCTTCAGGAAGGTGACAACCTCCTGGAGCTCCTGCTTGGCCTCGGCGATCCCAGCCACATCCTCGAATCGCACCGCCGGAGCGCCCTCCGCCTGGAGCCGCGGCTGGCTGCGGCCGAACCCCATGGCCTTGCTGGCCACCTGGGCCGAGCGGCGGATCAGCACCACAAGAGCACCCACCAGCAACAGCACCAGCAGCCCGTTCGCCACCAGTCCGGCCAGCATCGCCTCAGAACGATCATCCCGGACGCTCAGGGGCACCCGGGCCTTCTCAGCGGTACGCAGCAGGAGCTGGTCGTTGCTGAACACCGCCACCTGGGCGGTGCGCCCATCACGGAACCGCACCCTCACTTCGCGTCGGGCCGGTGAGAGCTCCAGCTCCTGAACCTGACGGGTTTCAATCAGCTTGAGCAGCTGGCTGTAGGAGATCGGTTTGCTGCCTCCCAGCCCGAAGCGGGACGGCTGGGGGGACGGAGCCGTGGCTTCGGAGCGGAGCGCGGGGCCGCTGCTGGTCTCCGAAACGCTTGTACTCACCTAAATCAGTCTTTGACCGCAGCTTAGCGATTTGACGAACGGCCGGTCTTGGGAAGATAGTTAGCAGCTGGCTCAATGGGATCGGGGATGGCCGTACCGAAGAAGAAAACCTCCAAGGGAAAGCGCAACCAGCGCCATGCCCACTGGAAAGCCAAAGCTGCCGTGGCGGCTGAACGTGCTCTCTCAATCGGTAAATCGGTGCTGAGCGGCCGGGCCCAGGGATTTGTCTACCCGGTTCGCGACGAGGCCGAGGCCGAAGACTGAGCCGCGGCGGGCCGCCAGGATCGCAGGCAGCGCCGGCGACCGTCCAGCATCGCGACCGCGTCCGCCCGATCCAGCAGTGGATCCTGGTAGAGCGGCGGTGGCAACGCGGCCAGGGTGGCTCTCACGATCGCGACGACAGCCCGGGGAGGCAGGGTTGCCCCACCGGCCGCGCGCTGGCGGGCTTCCGCCTGCAGCCGCCAGCGCAGCGGCAGGCTCCAGCGACAGGGATGCAGCACCCAGAGTCCATCCACCAGTCCGTGGGCTGGATCCCCAAGAGGGGCGTAGTGCTGCAACGCCTCATCCCAGCGCGGCAGCCAGAGCCTCTCCTCCGGCGAAAGCCGCGCCAGGGCCGGATCCTGATCGAAACGCTCGATCACCGCAGCCAGGGTTGACCCAAGGGAGCGGCAGCCCAGCAACCAGCCCTCCAGCACCACGGCATCAGCCTGGTGGCAGCTCCCGCCGCAGCGATCACCCTCTCCGCCGCGCAGGGTCTTGTCGAAGCGGGGCAGCTCCAGGGGGCCGCCGCCCTTCCAGCTCATCAGCCGGGCTCTGAGCAGGGCCGTGTCATGGCTGCCTGGCGGCACCCGGGTGACACCGAAGGGATTGCCCGCCAGAACGCAGCAACGCTCCTGCCAGGGCAGGTAGGCATCGTCGATGCTGGCCACCGCCAGCTCCAGTCCCAGCTCCGGGCCAAGGGCGCCCAGGCAGCGGGCCAGGGTGCTCTTGCCGGCACCCACCGGCCCATTGAGGGCCAACAGCGGGCGCACGCCCCCGTCCGCCAGCACCCGCAGCCGCTCCAGCAGCGGCAGGGCCACGCTCCAGAGCATCGAGGGCTGCAGCCCGGCCAGCACTTTGGAGGTACTGGGGGGAGCGGAATCCAACCGGTCGCACCAGCGGCGGCGCCAGGCGATGGGGTCCGTGATGCCGCAGGGCGTCAGCAGGGACGGATCCATGGTCAGGTTCCCAGCTTGAAGGCCTCAAGCACTACGGCATACACCAGCCCGAGCCGCAGATTGTCGGCGATCATCCAGAGCAAGGGCGCCGGCCTGGAATCGGGAAGCGGCGGCAGCACGCGGGTGCGCAGCCGCACCACCAGCTCCAGCACCACCACCAGGGCCAGCACCATCGCCGGCCGGCCGCCGGGGAACCGCGGCAGCACATAGGCCGTGAGGTTGCCGCCGGCGTAGAACCCCCCGAGCAGGGCCAGCAGCCGCAGGCTGGTGCGGGCCCAGCCGCCGGCGAAATGCGCCCGCAATCCCCCCACAACCGTGGCGGCGAACCGCTGAAGCCGGGTGGGACGGCGGGGGAGTTGCACCATCGGGATCAGAAGGCTTCCGCCAGCAGCCGTTGGAGGTATCCCAGCGTGACACCGTCCGACCCGCAGGCCGGACCCTGCAGCACCTGCCCTCCAGGTCCGAGCCGGTCCACCACGGCTGTCGCCGCAGCGAAGCTGTGAGCCGGCTCGCCGGCACCGTAGAAGCTGAGGGTGATCAGGCAGGGGAGGCCGGCGCCCCGCGCCGCCTGCAGGCCATTCCCCGAGTCTTCGATCGCCACGGCCTGCTCCGGCGAGAGATTCAGGCGCTGAAGCGCCTGCAGATAGGCCTCTGGATCAGGTTTCTTGCTGGCGACGTCATCCCCGCAGACCCAGAATTCAAAGGCTTCTGCCAGCGATCCCAGGCCGTGGCGCAGCAGGCCCTGCACGGCCGTCCTGCCGCTGGTGGTCACGATCACCTGACGCAGTCCCGCAGCCGCGGCCTGGCTGATCAACTCAGCCACCCCGGAGCGCAGGCTGATCGCTCCGGCTTCGATCAGGGCGGTGTAATGCCTCTGCTTGGAGGCCTGCAGAGCCTCGATCTCCTCGGCCGCCGCCGGCCTTCCCCGCCAGGCCAGAAGAGCGGCCGCAATGCGCTCGCGGCCGCCGCTCACCCTCAGCAGCGCTCCGTAGAGCTCAGAGGTCCAGTGCAGGGGTAAACCGGCCTCGGCGAAGGCGCGGTTGAAGGCGAGGCGATGGCCATCCCGCTCGGTTTCCGCCAGGGTGCCGTCCACATCCCAGAGCAGGGCGCGCAGCGAAGGGAAGGAGGGGTGAAGCATGGTCCCGGGGCTGGTCGGGGCTGACGGAGAGCCCACAATGGCGCCAGAGCGTGAGTTTCCCCTGCCCCCATCCACCACCGCCCGGGGCTGGCAGCTGCCCGCCCCCCTGAACGACCCGGAGGGCTTTCGCCGCGGCCTGGGCGTTGAGCTGAGTCGCCAGCTGCCCCTGGAGCTCACGGTGCTTCTGCAGCGACGGGGGTATGACACGGCCGAGGCGATCCTGGAGCTCCTGGAGCCGCCCTGTGCACCGCCGCCCAGAGCCCACTTCCCCGAACTGGCCTGGGCGACCGACCGGCTCCTGAGCAGCTGCCACGGCGCTGAGGCCGTAGCGATCTGCGGCGATTACGACGCCGACGGGATGACCAGCACAGCCCTGCTCGTAGGCGTGCTGGAACGGCTCGGCGCCAGGCCTGTGGCGGCGATTCCGAGTCGTCAGGAGGACGGCTACGGCCTGAATGCGGCCATGGTGGAGCGGCTGGCGGCGGAGGGGATCGGCCTGCTGGTGACGGTTGACAACGGCATCGCCGCCGTGGAGGCGCTGGAGCGTGCCGGCGAACTCGGCCTTGAGGTGATCGTCACCGACCATCACACTCCCCCTGAGCAGCGACCGCCGCTGCTGGCCCTGTTGCACCCGGCCACCACACCTGCCGACTCGCCCTACCGGGGGCTGGCGGGTGTGGGTCTGGCCTATGTGCTGGCGGCCGATCTCTGCGATCAGCTCAACCGGAAGGATGCCCTGCGGGTGGCCCGGGATCTGTTCTGCATCGGCACCATCGCCGACATGGCCCCGCTGGCGGGCGTCAACCGTCGCTGGCTCCGGGAAGGCCTGCCCCAGCTCGGCGCCAGTCGCCTGCCCGGACTGCAGGCCCTGATCCAGGTGGCTGGCCTCAGTGAGATGCCGCTCGACGCCCAGGCCGTGGGGTTTCAGATCGCCCCACGCATCAATGCCGTGGGAAGACTCGGTGATCCCAGCCTGGTGGTGACCCTGCTCACCACGGAGGACAGGGCGCTGGCCCTGGAGCTGGCGCGAGACTGTGAGGCCCTCAACCGGGAGCGGCGTGAGCTCTGCCAGGCGATCGAGGCCGAAGCCCTGGCGCTGATCGAAGCGGATGGCGGCCGTACGCCCCCCTTTCTGTTGCTGGCCCAGAGCCACTGGCACCATGGCGTGATCGGCATCGTGGCCTCCCGCCTGGTGGAGCGGTTTGGGGTGCCGGTGGCCATGCTCTCCGGCGAAGGCGACGGCCGCCTGCGGGCTTCCGTGCGGGCACCGGCGGGCTTCGCGGTGGATCAGGCCCTGCAGGGCTGTGCCGATCTGCTGGACCGCTTCGGTGGCCATCCCGCCGCTGGTGGGTTCACGGTGAAGGCGGTACGACTGGCGGAACTCCATGAGCGGCTGAATCGGCTGGCTGCCAGCTGGCGCGAAGCCGAGGGGTCAGCCCCGGTGGTGCAGCCGGAGGTGCTGCTTTCCCTTGAGCGGATCGATACGGCGTTCTGGCGGGCCCTGCAGACCCTTGAACCCTTCGGCATCGGCCATCCCCAGCCCCTGTTCTGGAGTCATGGCTGCCGGGTGGTGAATCAGAAGCTGTTGCGGGGAGGGCACCTGCAATTGCAGCTCGCCCAGGGGGAAGCAACGCTGCGGGCGATGGCCTGGCGCTGGGACGACCCCACCCCGGTGCCGGCCCTGGTGGATGTGGCCTACAGGCTGCGGCTCGACAGCTGGCAGGGGGAACAGCGCCTGCAGCTGGAGGTGGTGGCGCTGCGCTCCTCGCTCACCGGCGCAAGCGGCCAGGGTGAAGTGGTGCTGCGGCGGCGCGAACGCACCTACTGGTGCCGCCGCCAGGACGGCGGCCTGGTGATCCGCAATGCCGCCGGGGAGGAGATCAGCGATGGCCTCGAGCACGACCGCCCGGGCTCCCGTCATCCGTATGTGCAGGCCCTGCTGCAAGATGCTGCCCTGGCCCTGGGGCTGGCGAACTGATGACCAATCCATGACCACGCCGTGACCACGCCATGAAGATGGTGCAAAACCTGCTCTCAGGCCTGCCGCGGGCCCTGCAGCGACTGCTTTTGCTGCTCATCCTCGGCGCCCTGGTGGGGCTGGCCTGCTGGCCGTTGAACCTGGTCGACAGGCTCCAGGACAGTTTGCTGAGCCTGATGCCCGGCTTCAGCGATGGTGGCTGGACTCCCATGGGCCTGACCATCGCCCTCTCACCGCTGGCGGTGATGCCGCTGCTGCTGGTGCTGAAGCAGGGCTGGCTGCGCAGTGGCGCCGGGTCGGGCATCCCCCAGACGATGCTCAGTCTCGAGCATCCGGAGCGGGGCGCGACCCTGTTGGGCCTGCCGGCCACTCTCGCTCGCCTCGTGCTCTGGACACTGGCCAGCCTGGCAGCGTTTCCGCTGGGGCGGGAAGGGCCGGTGGTTCAGGTGGGAGCGACTGTGGCCCATGGGCTGCGCCGCCATTTCCCGCGCCTGCTCCCTGGTCTGAAGGATGAGCAGCTGATGGCCATCGGGGCGGGAGCGGGGCTGGCCGGCGGTTTCAACAGTCCGCTGATGGGTCTGTTGTTCGTGATCGAGGAGCTCACCGGTCGCTATCAGCTGGCGCTGCTTCTCCCGGGGGGCCTGGTGTGCCTGAGCGCGGCGCTGATCAGCAACCTGGGTGGCGTCGGGCTGTTCACCCTGGGCATGCTCCGGAGGATTGAACCGGAGTGGTACCAGCTGCTGTGGGCCCTGCCCCTGGGGATTGGCGGCGGATTGCTGGGTGGGTTGTTCTCCTGGACCCTGGTGGCCACAACCCGATGGCTGAATCCAAGAGTGGCGCGTCGACCCCTCGGCTGGGGGTTGGTTCTGGGGGGCGGACTGGCGGCGTTTGCCGTGCTCACGGGTGGCTGGAGTGGCGGCGATGGCGAGGCCCTGATGCACCAGATGCTGGGCGGCAATCCGCCGCAGCCGGCGCCTGGTTCAGCCATCGAGGTCGTGACCTGGCTGATGGTGCTGGTGACCAGGTTGCTGGGGCCGGTGCTGGCCCTGGCGGCCGGGGTACCCGGAGGTCTGATCGATCCGGCCTTCGGGCTGGGCGCTGTGTTCGGCAGCGGCGTGATGAAACTGTTCGGAGCTTCTGCGGAACTGGGGCTGGCCCTCGGGATGGCGGCAGGGTTAGCCGGTGCCACCCAGCTCCCCCTCACCACGGTGGTGTTCGCGATGCGGATGGCCGGTGATGCCCAGTGGCTGTGGGGCCTGCTGCTGAGCGCCGTGCTGGGGGCCTATGTGGGCCGACGCATCCAGGCTCGGCCCGTGTATCACGCCCTGACGGAGCTCAGCGAAAAGAACCGCCCATCGATTCAGAGTGCACCGCGGCGATAGAAAAGGATGAAGATCACGGCTGGGCCCGCCAGGGTGATCAGGGCCAGGGCACCAAAGTTCGCGATCAGATGGAAGTCGATGCCCATGGCGTCAGCAGAGGGAGAAGGCGCTGCAGGGAGGTTAGGGGTCTGCGCTGCTCAGGGATCGGGCAGCAACCGTCCTCTGTGACGGCTTGTCACAGCGCCCGGGCGGCCTGGCTGAATGGGGAGGCCCCTCATCCTCTCGATGGCCTGCCGCTCGGCCCATGCTGAAACCTGGTGCTGCATCAGCGGCTGCGGGGCCTGCTGCCGGCTGGACCCCGCCCTGCGGGGCGAGGCGCTGGACGCCCTGAGCCCGGATGACCGGCAGCGGTATCTGTCGATGGTGGGTCCGGATGGCTGGTGCATCCACTTCGACACAGGCGGCCGTCGCTGCCGGATCTATGAGCAGCGGCCCTCCTTCTGTCGGGTGGAGAACCTGGATTCGCTCTTCTCCGGTTCCACGGCGATCAGTTGCTGCAAACAACAGATCCGAGGGGAATACGGCGGTCGTGGCAAGGTGATGAAACGCTTCCTGCGGGCCATCAGCCCCCGCGCCTGAACACCGGGTTCCCATGAGCGATGCCGACGGCCCCCAGATCGATTCGGCCGGCAGCTGGGGAGCGGCCTTCCTCACCACCTTCACCACCGTGTTCCTGGCGGAACTCGGCGACAAGACCCAGCTGGCCGCCCTTCTGCTCGCCGCCCAGTCGGGACGCCCTGGGCTGGTGTTCCTCGGCGCCTCGCTGGCCCTGATCAGTTCCAGCCTGGTTGGGGTGCTGCTGGGGCGCTGGCTGGCCCGGGTTCTTCCTCCTCAGCAGCTTGAGCGGCTGGCGGGGATCCTGATGGTGGCCCTCGGTCTGTGGCTCGGGCGCCAGGCGGTTCTCCATCTCGCGCCCCTGCCGTCCGCCCCGCCGCTCCCTTGATCCAGAGATCTCTGATCCCATGCCCCAGCTCTCCCCGGATCTCGGCCTTCTGGCTTCCACCTTCGCCACCGTGTTCCTGGCGGAACTCGGCGACAAGACCCAGCTGGCGATTGTCACGATCAGCGGCACCTCAGCCCGCCCGGGTGCGGTGTTCGCAGCCAGTTCCCTGGCCCTGGTGCTGGCCAGCCTGCTCGGGGCCGCTGCCGGTGGATCGCTGTCGTCGGTGATCCCCACCGACGCGCTTCAGCTGGCGGCGTCGCTCGGTTTTCTGGTGATCGGCCTGCGGCTGATTCTCCGATCAGGCCGGCCAAGCGAAGAAAGCAGCTCCGGCCCAGAGGAGACTTCCTCGGTCGATCCCTAGAGTGAAGGGTCGGCCCCTATCCCAGCCAAGCCACGCCTGCCGATGAAGTTCACGGTCGCCGATCTGCTCGACCAGCTCCCCGCCAACGAGGCATTGCCGGTGGCCAAGCTGGAGAAGGTTCTGGGTCTCAGCACAGACAGCGACAGGCATCTGCTCCAGATCGGCCTGGAGGCCCTCACCCGACTCGGCCTGCTCGACCTCAGTGAAGCCGGACTGCTGCGCCGGGAGGAGCCCGATCTGATTCCCGCCCGGCTGCGCTGTTCCAGCAAGGGCTTCTGCTTTGCCCTGCGGGAAGATGGCGGCGAGGACATCTACATTCGCGACAACCTGCTCAACCACGCCTGGAACGGCGACCGGGTTCTGGTGCGGGTTACCCGGGAAGGGGGCCGCCGCCGCTCCCCGGAGGGAGGGGTGCAGTGCATCCTCCAGCGCAACACCACCACGTTGCTGGCCCAGGTGGACCAGCAGGGTGATCAGGTTCTGGCCACCCCCCTCGACGATCGTCTGCTCACGGTGGTGGAACTGCCGCCGGATGACAGCCGCCACATCGATCCCGAACAGGCCTCCGTGGTGGAGGTGTCGATCGATCGCTATCCCGTGGGTCAGTTCGGCCCCCAGGGCCATGTGGCCCGCAGCCTGCCGGTGAATGGGGGGGAGGCCGCCGACCTGGATCTGCTTCTCGCCAAGCACCACCTCAGCCAGCGGCCAACCGCACCCCGCACCGCACTGAGGTCGCTGCCGGAGAAGGAACGGGTTGATCTCACGGAGCAGCCGGCCCTGATCATCACGGGCTGGACCGGCCGGGAGGCCCCGGCCCTGCCGGCTCTCTCCCTGAGCGAGCGGGAGGCAGGCTTCACGCTCTGGGTGCACTGTCCGGCGATCGCGGAGCGCCTGGGAGCCGGCGGCAGCCTCGATCAATGGCTCCGGCAACAGGCCGATGCCCTCTGTCTGGGTCGCCAGTGGCTGCCCCTGCTCAGTCCGGCCCTGGCCAAGGCCGCGGCCTTCAGGCCGGGCGAGAGCCAGGCGGCGGTGTCGATTGCTCTGGAGCTGGATGGCGAGGGTGCCCTTGAGCACTTCCGGTTCTGCCGCAGTCAGATCCGACCGGCGGCGGTGGTTGACGCCGCCGCCCTTGAGGCTCTGGTGGACCGTAAGCCGAAAAGCCGCACCACACCAGCCGCTCTCAAGCCCCTCAAGGATCAGCTCACCCAGCTGGAGGCTCTGATCAGCCTCACCGGGCGGCTGCGGCAACGACGCCTGAGCAGCGGGTCTCTGGATCTCAATCTGCCTCTGCCCCCGATCGAGGCCATCGGAGATCTCGCGGTGGGTGCTCCCGACGGGGCCCTGGATGGCTGGTTCGTGGAGCGTCCGGATGCCGATCCGATGGCCCTGCTCAGGGAAGCGATCCTGCTGGCCGACCAGGCCGCAGGACGCCATTTCCACGCCCTGGCGCTGCCGGCGATCTACGCCACCAATCCGCCTGCCGACCCGACCGAACTCAACGAAGTGGCCCGGGCGGCTCTGGCCCTGGAGATTCCGCTCGAGCTCAGCGAGGAGGGTCATGCCACCGCAGCCGAACTGGCTGCGGCCTTCGCCGGCACCGACCGCAGTCGGGCCCTTCAGCAACAGATTCAGGCCGTCGTCCGTCCCATCCAGCTGAGCGAGAGTCCAGGCGTCCATGCCCTGGCCGGCCTGGTGGAGGAGGGCGAAGGCTGTGCCCTCGCCCCCATCTGCTGCCCGACCCTCCACTACGCCGACCTCTGGAACCAGCAGCAGCTGGTCCAGCTGCTGAGCGAGGGCAAGGAACGGCCGAGCATCCGCCACAAGACCCGCGTTGACCTCAGTTCCGATGCCTGCCATGGGGCGATCGACTGGCCCCTGCTCACCCCCAGCCAGCTGAACCCGTCCCGAGAAGCCCTGGCTCAGGGGTTGGTGATGCGGTTGAACGCCCGGCGTCGCTTCCAGGTGGAGCTGCAGGGTGATGTGGTGGCCACCGCCCAGGCCCGTCAGGCGGAGTCGCTGGTGGGGCAGGTTCAGCCCGGGGTGATCAGCGGCGTCCAGAGCTATGGCTTCTTTGTGGAAGTGCCCCCCTCCAATGTGGAGGGACTCGTGCATGTGAGTTCCCTGAAGGACGACTGGTACGAATACCGCTCCCGCCAAAACCGCCTGGTGGGACGCAAGAACCGCCGCTCTTACTTGCTCGGCGATGCGGTGGAGGTGGAGATCCAGAAGGTGGATGCCCTACGCCACCAAATCGATCTGGCGGTGATCCTTCCTCAAGGTATGGAGCTCCAGGCTGAGCCGGATGGAGCCGACGATCACGCCACAGCCGAGTCGAGCGAGGAGGACCTGTCCCAGGAGCCCTGACCCATGCAGATCCGTGGCTCCGCCCCGGTGGTGTTGGCCGTCTCCGGTGCCTCCGGCCAGCCCCTGGCGGAACGGGCCCTGCAGTTGCTGCTCCAGGCCGGCGAACAGGTGGACCTGGTCACCAGCCGCGGTTCCATCCTGGTGTGGCAGGCGGAGCTGGGGCTGCGGGTGCCGGTGGAGCCCCAGGCGCAGGAAGCGTTCTGGCGTGAACGCATCGGAGTCACAACAGGAGAGCTGCGCTGCCATCGCTGGAACGATCAGGCGGCGACAATCGCCAGTGGCAGCCACCGGACCCGGGGCATGGTGATTCTGCCCGCCTCGATGGGCGCCGTGGGCCGGATCGCCTCCGGCGTCGCCACGGATCTGCTGGAGCGCTGCGCCGATGTTCACCTCAAGGAGGGACGTCCGCTGGTGATCTGCCCCCGCGAACTGCCCTGGAACCTGGTGCACCTGCGCAATCTCACCAGCCTGGCGGAGGCTGGCGCCCGGATCGCTCCTCCGGTACCAGCCTGGTATCACCGGCCCGAAACCATCGAGGAGATGGTGGATTTCCTGGTGATCCGCATCTTCGATCTGCTTGGCTACCAGCTGGGGATCCTGCGCCGCTGGCAGGGTCCGGTGAGCGAGCAGGAATGAGCGAGGTGATGCGCCGTCTGCTGCTGCTGCCCGTGATCGCGCCCCTGGCGGTGGTGTTGGCCCTGGCCCTGCTCAATCCTCGCCCGGCCGTGGCCCTGCGGGTGCTCACCTGGACCTCCCCCGCCCTGCCGATCGGCAGCTGGCTCGCTGTGGCCGTGGCCGGTGGCGGTCTGCTCAGTGCGGCGGCCACCGCGGCCGCCCTTCAGGGTGGTGGTGACGCCCGACGGCGCTCGGTGCGGATGGGAAGCGAGCGGATGGGAGCCGAGCGGATGGGAACCGTGCGCCCGGGCCAGGAACGATCCACCCCTGGACCACGGGCCACAGCCGGTCCACCGCGCCCCCCGGGCGCCCCACCCCCCACCGTGGAGGTGCCCTTTCGGGTCATTCGCCGTGGCGGCAGCACCGATACCGCCGGCGCTGAGGTAACGGCCACGGGCGATGGCTGGGATGCCACCCCGGACGATCAGTGGTGATCCCTAAAGTCTGATCACCCTCTCCGATACACCGTCGTGCCGGACAGCGATCCCGCCGCCAAGCCGGCAACGAAGGCCAAGCCTCCCGCTCCCGAGGACAAACCGTTCGCGGAGTTCGTGCCTCAGCTCCTGCTTCCGGCCCTCGCCAAGGAGATCCAGAGCTACGGCGGGCCCCAGCCGGAGCTGAGCTTTGAACAGGGCAGCATGCCCGTGGTGGGCAACAGCTGCTCGATGGTGCGGGGAACGCTCCCCGGCGGGCGCCGCTTCTGGCTGTGCTTCACGGCCGACGACATCAATGCGGCCAAGACCATCGCCGTGGCCGAAGCGGATGCGGAGCCCAGCCTGCTGGAGTCGTTCCTGATCGACGAGAAGAGGATCACCCTGGCGCTGCTGGTGTCGCGACTGGTGCAGCGCCTCAACGGTCAGAAGTGGCTCGGCCCCAACTAGTTCACATCCCGGCTCGCCGTCGGCCGGTGCCACCTACCATGGTTCCACGTTCAGTCGTCGTGCCACCCGATGGTGCCTCCCACCGCCGCTGCTGCCGCTGCACCCGCCACCACTGGCGCCACCGGCACCTCCCAGGCACCGGCGATCAAGGACCCGGTGAAAGACACCATTCTCACGCCGCGGTTCTACACCACGGATTTCGAGGCGATGGCCGCGATGGATCTGCGGCCCAACGAAGACGAGCTCGAAGCGATCTGCGAAGAATTCCGGAAGGACTACAACCGGCACCACTTCGTGCGAAACGAAGAGTTTGATGGAGCAGCAGACAAGCTCGACCCTGAAACCCGCCGGGTATTCATCGAGTTTCTGGAGCAGAGCTGCACCTCCGAATTCTCGGGCTTTCTCCTCTATAAGGAGCTGAGCCGGCGAATCAAGCAGAAGAATCCACTGCTCGCCGAGTGCTTTGCCCACATGGCCCGCGACGAGGCCCGCCATGCCGGTTTCCTCAACAAGTCGATGGGAGACTTCGGTCTGCAACTCGACCTCGGCTTTCTCACCGCCAACAAGGCCTATACCTTTTTCAAGCCTAAGTTCATCTTCTACGCCACCTATCTGAGCGAAAAGATTGGCTACTGGCGCTACATTGCGATTTACCGTCACCTCGAGAAGCACCCCGAAAGCAAAATTTTCCCGATTTTCAATTTCTTCGAGAACTGGTGTCAGGAC
This sequence comes from Cyanobacteriota bacterium, assembly GCA_035284925.1. Taxonomy (GTDB): domain Bacteria; phylum Cyanobacteriota; class Cyanobacteriia; order PCC-6307; family Cyanobiaceae; genus UBA5018. Next base: position 27,440 of record JAYKGZ010000073.1, read on the forward strand.
GAAAATCGTCATGGCGACTTCTTTGACGCGCTGATGAAGGCTCAGCCCGACTCTGTGCGTGGCCTTCGCGCCCGGCTCTGGTGCCGGTTCTTTCTGCTCGCCGTGTTCGCCACCATGTACGTGCGCGACGTGGCCCGAAAGGAGTTCTACGAGGCCCTTGGTCTCGACGCCCGCGACTACGACCGCTACGTGATCGATAAGACCAACGAAACGTCGGCGCGGGTGTTCCCGGTTGTGCTGGATGTGAAGAATCCCAGGTTCTGGCAGCGCCTCGAAAAGCTGGTCGAAAACAATGCCGCCCTTTCCGAGGCTGACCAGAGCAAGGCCCCCGCGCCCCTCAAGGCTCTCCGCAAGCTGCCCTACTGGCTGGCCAATGCGGTCGAGATGGCCGGTCTATTCCTGATGAAGCCGATCCCCAGCGATCAGCTCCAGCCGGCGGTTCGCTGAGCGCCGTCTGTGGTTTCCTTCCCCAGGGCCGGCAGCGCCGGACTTCAGCCCCAGCTCGACTGTTTCAACAACTCCTGGCGTCCCAGGCTCGAGCCCCTGCTCGCATTCGGTCGGGCGGCGGGCGCCGATCTGGTGGAGGTGTTCCTCGAGCGCACCGACCACCTGGGTGTGCTCGCTGAGCAGGACACGGTCACCAGTGTGAGCCCGGCCTTCGGTACCGGCGCCGGGATCCGGGTGTTCCGCGGAACACGGGATGGCTTCGTGAGCACCAACGACCTCAGCGAAACCGGCCTGCGCCTGGCCCTGGAGCAGGCCCTGGGCATGCTGGGGCTTGGCGCCTCCTCCCAGGGCTCCAGCCCATTTGACGGTCTGCTCCCGCTCAGGGATTTCGCCGCTCCCAAAGCGGACTGGCTCGGCCGCTGCCCCCAACTGAGGGAGGCCACCGACCGCCTGCTGCAGGGCACCGAGCTGCTGGCCCGCCATGGCCGGCACCTCCAGGTGCGCCGGGGCAGCTATGCCCGCGACTGGCAGGAGGTGCTGGTGGCGGCCAGCGACGGCACCTTCAGCCGGGATGTCCGCCTGCACCAGTCGGTGGGGCTGAACGTGATCGCGGCCGATGGTGAGCACCGTTCGAGCGTGGGGCGCCGCTACGGCACCTCAGGAAAAGCCGACGATCTCCGCGAGTGGGATGTGGATCAGTGCGCCCGTGAGGTGTGCGAAAGCGCCGGCACCATGCTCTACGCCGACTTTGTGGAAGCCGGCCAGATGCCAGCCGTGCTCGCCAACCGCTTCGGTGGGGTGATCTTCCACGAAGCCTGCGGCCATCTTTTGGAAACCACCCAGGTGGAACGTGGAACCACCCCCTTCGCCGAGAAGGTGGGTGAGCCCATCGCCCATGAAGCGGTCACGGCCATCGATGAAGGGCTCACCGACGGGGCCTTCGGCTCGCTCTGCATGGATGACGAGGGCATGGAGTCACAGCGCACCGTTCTGATCGAGAACGGTGTGCTGAAGCGGTTTCTCAGCGACAGGGCCGGTGAGCTCAGAACGGGTCACAGCCGCACCGGCAGCGGACGTCGCCAGAGCCACACCTTCGCGGCCGCCAGTCGCATGCGCAACACCTACATCTCCGCCGGCCCCCACACCCCTGAAGACCTGATCGCCTCGGTGGATCGAGGCCTCTACTGCAAGGCGATGGGCGGTGGTTCGGTGGGTCCCACCGGCCAGTTCAACTTCGCCGTTGAGGAGGGCTATCTGATCGAGAACGGCCAGCTCACCAGACCAGTGAAGGGAGCCACCCTGATCGGTGAAGCCAAGGAGGTGATGCCACGCATCTCGATGTGTGCCAACGACCTCGAACTGGCCGCTGGGTTCTGCGGTTCGGTGAGTGGCAGCATCTTCGTGACGGTGGGCCAGCCTCACATCAAGGTGGACACCATCACGGTGGGGGGGCGCTGAGGTGAAGCACACTCTCGATCTCGAGCCGTTGCGCAGCACCCTGGAGCGACTGGCGGCAGCGCAGCAGATCCGGCGTTGGGATCTGGGAGCCTCCAGCAGCACCGACACCTCCGTGCAGGTCGACCGTGGCGAGGCGAAGCAGATGAAAGGGGCCCAGAGAAGCTCGATCACCGTGAGGGTCTGGAACCATGACGGCTTAGTGGGGATCACGAGCACCTCCGATCTCTCCGACAGCGGACTGGAGCGGGCCCTGGCGGGGGCTCACGCGGCGAGCGCCTTCGGCAATGCGGAGGACATCCCCCAGTTCTCCCCCCTGGCCACCGCGCCGATGGCCATTCCCGATCAACCCCTCCATGAGCCGCTGGGAATCCTGCAGCTGCTCGACAGGCTCAAGGCCGCGGAAGCCGATCTGCTGGGGCGCCACAGCGCCATCGAAACCGTGCCCTACAACGGGATGGCCGAGCGCAGCAGCGAGCGGGTTTACCTCAACAGCGACGGGGCCTGTCGCCGGCAGCAGCTCACCACCGCCAGTCTCTACCTCTATGCCCGCGCCGAAGAAACCGGGCGTAAACCCCGCAGCGCCGGTGCGGTGCGGCTGGCCTACGGCGCCGACAGCCTCGACATCGCCGGCTGCATCGAGGAGGCGGCGTCCCGCACCATCGCCCATCTGGACTACACCCCTATCGACACCGGGCGCTACACCTGCGTATTCACGCCCGAGGCCTTCCTCGATCTGATCGGCGCCTTCAGCAGCATGTTCAACGCCCGCGCCGTGCTCGACGGCGTCAGCCTGAGCTCCCGGGATTCGCTGGGGTCGGCCGTGGCGGTGCCGTTCCTCTCCATCCACGACAACGGCCTGCACCCCGGCAACATCGGCGCCGCCACCTTCGATGGCGAAGGCACCCCCACCCAGCGTCTGGCGCTGGTGGATGGCGGGATCCTGCGCAACTTCCTGCACTCCGAGGCCACGGCCCGCGCGTTCGGTGTGAGCCCCACCGGCCATGCAGGGCTGGGGGCGAAGGTGTCGGTGGGGCCTGACTGGTTCGAAATCGGTCCGGCCGAGGGTGCCCTGGGAGGGGCCACCGGCCTGGATCATCGGAACGGCGATGGCGATCCCAGGGGCCTGGTGCTGATCGATTCCCTTTCCGCCCTGCATGCGGGGGTGAAGGCAAGCCAGGGCTCCTTCTCCCTGCCGTTCGATGGCTGGCTGATCCGCGGCGGCGAACGCCGCTCGATCGAAGCGGCCACCGTGGCCGGCGACATCCGCCAGGTGCTGAACGGGATCGTGGGCTTCGAAGGCGAGGCCAAGGTGACCCCGGGGGGGCTGTGTCCCCACGTCTGGGTGGAGGGTCTGTCGATCACCGGCGAGAGCTGAAGGCAGGCGGATCGCAGCGAGGCAGACGCCGATGAAGGTCCTGTTCTGGGGCACCCCGGCCTACGCCGTGGTCACGCTCGACGCCCTGGTGGCGGCGGGCCATGAGCTGGTGGGTGCCGTGAGCCAGCCGGATCGACGCCGGGGGCGGGGTAGGGATCTGGTGCCGTCGCCCGTGAAGGCGAGGGCGATCGAGCTGGGGGTGCCGGTGTTCACCCCGGGGCGGATCCGCCGCGAACCCGAGATCCAGGGGCAGCTGGCGGAGCTGGGGGCTGATCTGTCGGTGGTGGTGGCCTTCGGCCAGATCCTGCCCACCGAGGTGCTCGACCAGCCACCTCTGGGCAGCTGGAACGGCCATGGATCGCTGCTGCCCCGCTGGCGGGGCGCCGCACCGATCCAGTGGGCCCTGATGGAGGGCGACCGGGAAACGGGCGTGGGGATCATGGCGATGGAGGAGGGGCTCGACACCGGCCCGGTGCTGCTGGAGCGGGGGCTGCCGATCGGACTTCGCGACAACGCCCACGACCTGGCCGCCCGGCTGGCGGCCCTCACCGGCGAGCTGTTCGTGGAGGCTCTGCCGCAGATCGCCGCCGCCGGGCCGGGAAGCCGTTCGGAGCGCTGGGCGCGGCTGGCGCTGGCGCCCCAGGGGGAGGAGGGCGTGCGCCTGGCCCGGCCGATCGCCAAGGAGGATTTCCGCATCGACTGGAGCCGCCGGGCCCTGGAGCTGCATCGTCAGGTGATGGGGCTCTACCCGGGAGCCGTCACCAGCCGGGGCGACGTGCGGTTGAAGCTGCGGGCCACCGAGCCACTGGTGCAGCGGCTGGCCCCGGAGCTCTCCCCGGAGGCTGCCCTGCTGGCCGCCCGGCATGCCACGGCAACCGACACCGGCACCGGCGGAGTGGCAGCCGGCACAGTGCTGGAGGTGGTGGAGGGCGTGGGCCTGGTGGTGGCCACCGGCGGCTGTCCGCTGCTGCTCCGGGAAGCCCAGCTGGAAGGGAAAGGGCCCACCAGCGGCCAGGCGATGGTGCAGCAACTGGGCTGGCGGGCGGGGGATCGGCTGGGACCTTGAAGATCTGTGTTGTCA
>JAYKGZ010000074.1:0-7707 GCA_035284925.1 Cyanobacteriota bacterium
AGAAGCGGAACTGAGTCTGGATGACCCCACCCCACAGGCTCCCGCCTGATACCTGGTTGGAGCTGTTAGTGATGTAGAACAAGCCAGGAGTCACAGAGATATTGTCTGTCACCTGCAGCTTGTAATAGAGCTCCAGCGAGACTGGAACACTCACACCAGCACCAGCGCTGGGGTTCTGGCCCACGGCGACACCAGCGGCATTGCCCTTGACAAATGCATCATCCCATTGCAAGCCCACAAACCATGACTGCGAGTCGACCGCTCTACCAACGCCACTGATGTCAGTGAAGCCATAGGCAGCACTGATCGAGGGAATCGCTCCCGTTTTAGTCGGCTGCCAATAGGCAGCTACGGAAAGGTTATTCGATGTCTGTGCTGGATCAAGGGAAGTAAATGCGGTGCCGTTGGCGTTAATTGTACGCGTGTAAGCCGTGCCATTGCGATAGCCTAAGGCAGCCCCCCAGTTTGAACCTTTGTAGCCGAGCTGAGCCGTGGTATTGAGGCCACCAGCACTATTGAAGATCCCTTCATTCGAGATCTCGCCGTCCTGTGCAATGAAGTTAACCGAAGCATTCCAGAATCCCTTTCCCTTGGCCACAGTTTGCTTCCAGACTGCAGCGAAGCCGGAACCCGTGGCTTTGTTGTAAACGCCTGGGGTGCCAGCTACGCTGAAGAAGTCTAGAAGCTGAGACCGGTAAGCACTGGGAATGAAGGCAAGAGCTTCCGTGTTACGCAGCAAAGCACCTGCGGTGAGGGTGAATTCTTTGCCAACGGGGAACTGATAGAACAAACGGTCGATCGAGACGGTGTCAATGCCTCCTGCTCCGGCCGTGCCTGCATTGGTACTCGAGGCCTTGTCGAGCTTGAACAAGCTCGCACCATCATTAAACGGACTGGCAGCCGTGAAGTTGGAAGAACGGAGCCTTGCTTTCAGAAGGTCTTTACCGGTGTAACTGGTATCAAAGTTCAGACGAAGGTCGTAGTTGAACGTAGTGCCGCTCTGAGGCCCAAAGGTTCTCGCGTTGTAATTGGGGACACCACCGATGATGAAGTTGGTTTCACCGCGCAGCTTGGTGGTGGTGGAGAACTGGGTGGCCTCCAGTTTGCCCACCTTCTTCTCCAGACCGTCCACACGGCCGCGGATCACCGCCAGTTCCTTCTGGAAGTCGTTGAGCAGGCGCTGCAGCTCGTCGGTGGTTTCGGTGACGCGATCAAGGCAGGCATTCAGCAGGGCGGCAGCCTCGAAGCGGGTCATCGCCTGGCCGCCCTTGTAGGTGCCATTGGGATAACCGGCCACGCAGCCGTAGCGCTCCACCAGGTTGCTCAGGGCCTGATAGGCCCAGTCGGTGGGCTTCACATCAGCGAACTGGTTCACGCTGGTGACCTGGTTCTGGGCTTCCCAGGCGCGGAAGCGGTCCAGATCGTGCTGCTGGGTATAAGTGTTGATGGCGGTGGTGCTCGACGCCATGTCGTAGCCGTTGGCTTGAGCTGCTAAGGGAGCAACCAGGCCAAGAGCGGCAGGCGCCAGCATCAATTGCTGGAACAGTTTCATCGGGTCCTCACACCGATAGGTTGAAGCCACGCCGCAGACTGCAGCAGTAGCCCGCGCAAGTTAAGAACTACGTCGAGGAGAAGCCAGTCGGATCGCTACGAGCTCCGGTATCGCAGAGCACACGGGGCGCGAGCGTCTGCGATCGGCTGCTCGATTCAGCTCCTCACGCTGCAGCTTCCGGGCCTGTTCCCCATGGAGCTGCCCCGCCTGGCTCTGCCAGGCCTGCCAGCAGCGTTCCCTGCGCTCAGCCATCAAGGCGGCCAGGGCCGGCAGGTCCCGCCCCAGCCCGTGGGGCAACTGCTGATCGATTGCCCCGGCCAGCACCGCCAGATCGTTGAGCTCACCCAACAGCTCCTGCAGGCTGCGCAGCTGGCTGATCCTCACCCCCAGCTTCTGGTTGCCGATGCGGCGCAGGTTCTCGAGCTGATAGCGAACGTTCTTGATCTGCTTGCGCAGGTTGTGGAGGGTTTCGGCCTCGCTGATGGGATCAACAGCCCACCAGCCCGGATGCAGGGCCAGTTGAAGGGTGGGGGGCAGCAGCCATTCGTGCAGCCAGTGCTGCAGCGGTTCGCGGCCAAGGGGTGTGAGCCGGGGTTCACGCAGCCAGCGCTGAAGCTGGGCCACCAGCTCCAGGTGGCTGCGGCTGCGGAGCGTTTCCTTGAGCCGTTCCCGGGCCACCCGGCGCTCCCGCTTCAGCTCACGGAGCACCGGTTTCAAGGCTGCCTGCTCCGCTGCTGGCAGGCCCGGAGCCAGCTCCTGCTCAAGCCGATCGCGAAGCACATCCAGGTCGCGGGCCTGTCCCAGCCTTCGCACCGATCGGGCCAGGCGTTGATCACAGACCGCCGCGGGCAGCACCAGGACCGGACCGAACTGCTGCAGCGTGGCGCGCAGGCGGCGCAGGCTCACGCGCAACTGATGCAGCGCCTCTGGATCGCGATCCTTGAGCACAGCGCCCTGCAGAGCCGCCAACCGCTCCAGCTGCCGGCCCACCAGCCTGATCACCCATTCCCCGTTCGAGTGGCTCGGATTGCGTGGGAACGGGCCGTCGGTCATCGGGTGTGTCAGCGGAACTCCTGCTTCTTGATGCTGTCAAGGCTGCGGCGCAGGGTGTTGCCCACGCCCTCGCCCACCGGCAGATCCCCCCCGAAGGCGCTGCCTAGCACGTGACGGTAGAGCTTGCTCTCCACCAGCCGGTAGGTACTGGCGGGCAGCGGGATGTAGCCGGCCCTGGCGCTGAGCTTGAGGCCGTTCTGCATGGTGTAGGTGATGAAGCGACGCACCAGCGCGTCGCCGCGCAGGGTGCTGTCGTTCACGTAGATGAACAGGGGCCGCGAAAGGGGCACGTAGGTTTCGTTCTGCACCGTGGCCAGCGAGGGCGCCACCGGCCCCTTCGGCCCCACCACCGTGAGGGGTCGCAGGCGCTGACGGTTGGCATTGAAGTAGGCATAGCCGAAGTAGCCGATGGCATTCGGATCGCCTGCCACGCAGCGCACCAGCACGTTGTCGTCTTCACTGCTCACCACATCGGTGCGGGCGTTGCTGGCATCGCCGCTGATGGCCTTGTTGAAGTAGTCGAAGGTGCCGGAATCCCTGCCGGGGGAGCAGAGCTTCACCGGCTTGTCAGGCCAGTCGTTGTTCACCTGGCTCCAGCGGGTGATGCGCCCCTGGGCCTGGCGGCCCCAGAGCCGGGCCAGCTCCCTGGTGGTGATCAGCCGCGCCCAGTCGTTGCGCGGATTCACCACCACGGTGAGCGCATCGAAGGCGATCGGTAGTTCGATGAAGCGCACCCCCTTCTCGCTGCACAGCCTGAGCTCGCGGCTGTTGATCGGGCGGGAGGCGTTGGCGATCTGGAGCTGATTGCTGCAGAACGCACGAAAGCCGGCACTGGTGCCCGTTTCGTTGATCTGGATCGACGTCCTGGCATTGGCGGGTGCTGCGGCCCTGAACCCCTTGATCGCCGCCTCCATGATCGGAAACACCGTGCTGGAGCCTCCGATCCGCAGACCGCTGGCCGCAGGCGGTTTGCTGGCCTGGGCCCAGCCCGGGGCACTCCATCCAAGAACACCAGCGAGCAGAAAGGAGGCGGCGCGGATCATGGAAGATTCACCTGCCTCCAGAATCTGCAGGAGAGCCATGGCCCTGGGGGTTAAGGGCAGGTTGTGGCTGGTTGGCACGTCGCAGAGAGCTCCTTGGGCGGCGTCCTTCAGCGCGGCTTCGTCCAGTCATCGAACCAGCCGCGACGCCAGAGCCAGTAGGCCTGCAGGGCCGCCACCGCAGCCATGGCCAGCAGACATAGGAAATATCCATACACCCACTTGAGCTCCGGCATGTTTTCAAAGTTCATGCCATAGATGCCGGCAATAAAGGTGAGCGGCGCAAATATGCTGGTGAGGATGGTGAGTGTCTTCATCACCTGGTTCATGCGATTACCCACGCTGGCGGCGTAGGCCTGAGTGATCGCATCGCACTGAGTGCGCAGCAGGTCGATGGTGTCGAAGAGCAGCTCCACGATCTCACCCATCTCCTGGAACCCGCTCAGGGCCTCAGGCCCCAGCAGCTGGTGACGCTGGCGCAGCAGCACCCGGATCTGATGGCGCAGCGGCCACACCTGGTTGCGGATTGTGCGCAGGTTGCTGCGATGCACGAAGGTGCGGCTCAGCAGCTTGGGTTTGGGTTGGCGCAGCACCGCCTCCTCCAGATCGTCCAGGCGATTGGAGATCTGCTCCAGCATCGGGAACAGCGCATCGAGCAGTTCATCCACCAGGAAATGCAGGATGTCGTCGAGATCGCGATGCTCCACGGCGCCCACCTGCTGCTCCAGCCACTCGGAGAGCAGGGGAAACGACTCCCCGATCGGCGCCTCTTCCACGGTGATCAACCGCTCCGGCAGCAACAGGAAGCCCACCTGGGAGCTGATCAGATGCATCGGATCACGCGAGAAGCTGAGCCGGTGCAGCACCACCATCAGGGCATCGCCCAGGGAATCCACCCGGGCCCGCTGCGGTACCTCCAGCAGGGGCGGCAGCAGCAGCTCCGGTACGGCCAGCGCGCGCAGCATGGCCTGGATCGCGTCGCTGTCCCAGAGGCCCTCCACCCGCAGCCACACCGGCATCCCAGGCCGAAGCAACTGCTCCAGCTGCTGGGGCGATGTGAGCCGCACCAGCCGCGGCCCACCGGGCTCGAACAGCATCACGCTGAAGCTGCTGGGCCGGCGTCCCCCGTGCACATAAAGCTGGGTGGGCAGGCTGGCGGGCCGCTCCTCCAGCAGGTGGGAGTTCAGAGCACCAGGGGTTGGTCGCAGCACGGTGTGGAGGTAGGGGCAAGCCAGCTCTTCAGAAGAAGGCCGCCGCCGATCAGACAGCCCTGCAGGAGCAGGCAGATGCCCATCTGGGGCAACCACAGCTTCACAAGCCTTGCCATGATGGTGGTGTTCAACCCTCGCATCCTGAACAGAATCGGCTGCGGGCGTCGGTGCTGCAGGCCACCTACTCACCGCTGCCGCTCAGACGACGCTGCCACCGCGGATCGTTACGATCGTCCCGTCTCTCCCAGGAGCACTGGTGGCTGAAGACACCGCCGATGATTCCCCGCCGTCAGGCAGGTCTGACCATGGTGATCGTCAGGTTCATTCGCCTCTTGAAGCCTTCTCGAGCTATCGGGGCCGCGACTGGTCACCCGAACGTCTGGCCTTCCACCAGAACCTCGAATCCTTCGCCGATCGGGTCGGCCTGATTGTTGGCCTGCAGAGCAATGGCAAGATCAGCCAGGAGGAGGCTTACAGCGAAATCCGCCGGATCTGGAAACAGCTCAAAGGCAGCAAAGGCAGCCTTCTGAAGTGAATTCAACGCACCAGTTCCGGCAGGGCGGAAGCCGGCAGGTTGCGGATCAGCTCAATCTCGGCCTGGACAGCCGGATCTTCACGGAAGGCCTGCCACTGGCTGGAACTCAGAAGCTGCGCCGCTGCAGCTCTGCCCAGCCTCTGCCCCGCTTCCACATCCGATGGGTAATGGACACCGCACATCACACGGCTTGCACCGCCATGGCTGCCCACCTCGATCAGGCGTTCCCTCCGTTGCGGCACCAGTGTGGCCAGGAGCTCCGCCGCTGCCGCATACCAGGTGGCATGACCGGAAGGGAAGGAGAAGCCGGTCTCCGGAGGCAGGCACGGCCTGAGCTCAGGGTGACTCAGGTAGGGACGTGACCGTCGCGCCGCATTCTTCAACTCGGCGTTGACGCCATCCACCAGGGCGAGGAAGGGCCGCAGCCCTTTGGTGATCGCCGGAGTGCTCTTGCCCATGTCAAGGCCGAGGGCTCGGGAGAACACCAGCGGGTTGCGCTCCAGCAACAGCCAGGCATTGGCCACCTGCTCCGGCGTGCGGTATTTCTGCAGCCAGTTCAGCACCGCGAGGTCGTCGCGTTCTGCTGCACTGCCGGGGGCCGGCGCTGATCCCACCACAAGGCGCAGCGGCTCCCGCTCCAGAGCCGCTTGGGCGGCTGGAGTGCTGGGCTGGGCTATGGCCGCCTGGCTGGTGCACGTCACCAGGGCCAGAAGGGAAGCGGCGGACAGCGCCGAGAAGGGAACGGTCATGGCTGCTGGGGTGTGAAGGAAGCCATGGGCGGCACGCTCCAGGGGGTGGTGGCGTTCAGGAAACAGGAGCGGCGGAACAGTTCGCTCTGGCGGTAGGTCGTCACCTCCGGCACGGCGCCAGGGGCAGCGAATCGGAACACGATCATCTGGTCGAAATCGTTGTCGGCGATCGGTGGCATCGCCCCCCAGCCGAGCCCACGGGCCAGCTCCGGCATGCGGCGATGCTCCCAGAACAGCACGGTGCGGCTGTCCTGGTCTGCTCTGGCCTGGCGGAGGCGCTGCCCAATGCCGAAGGAATCACGGAGCGAACCTTCGGCGATCCGGATGTTCACCCCGGTGACCACTCCCAGCGGAACGGCGCTCTGGTAGCTGCGGGCGTTCTTGCTGCTTCTGGGATCGAGCTCGAACGTGGTGATGCCGCTGGGCTTGCCGAAGCAGGCCGGGATCAGACGGGCCAGGGCCAGCGCCCGCTGGAAACCAGCCGGTGACAGGTTGTAATCGCCACGCTTGGAATCCTTGTCACCATGGCGCATCAGGATCACCTCATGGGCTGCTGCGTCTTGGGCGGCAGCCGTGGCGGCCATCCCGGCCAGGAGCCCGAGCCCGATCAACTGGAAGAGCAGGTTCATCGCAGAAGGTGGCCCAACAATCTCAACCCAGAGTTTTCTTAAACTTCGATGCTTAAGTTCCCATTATCAACCAGCAAAAGAATGGCTTCTGATCAGCTTTCAGATTTTCTGGAAGTGCTGCGAAGCAATCCGCAGCTGGCCGCCGCCATGGAGAGTTGCCTTGATGTCGACCACGCGGTCGATCTCGCCAATCAGCTCGGCTTTGCCTTGGCACGCTCCGATCTGCTCACGATGGATGCCCGGATGACGTTCGACGAACTCGGCATCCATGGAGCTCTGAAACGAAATCGAAGCATCCGTTATCGCCACCGCCACGAGTAAGGCCAGCCCAGCCTGGCCTCCAGCCGATTGGACGGTGCAATCTGGAAGACAATGGCTCGCGGGATGACCCGGGACATGCTCCATGGCTCATGCACGCTGGCGACGCAATGGACCGCTCACGGTTGACCTGATGGCTCTGGAGCCTCTGCTTCATCGCCTTCAGTTCCGGCTCGCCACGGCGGATCTCAACTCCGGGTTCATCTTCGCCTTGCCGATACCCGGCATGAAGTACGACGAACGGATGATGAGCCTGCTCATCACCTGGAGTCCGAGGAGGCTGGATGGCTACACCGTGGAGATTCGCAGCAATGAGTCGAAACGCAGGAGCAACAGCAGCTGCCAGAAGCTCGCCCGGCTGATCGCCGGCGAGCTCAACGTTGTGATGGGCTGCTAATCAACCAGCGCCGGCAACCGCTCAGCGTCGGTGATCGCGGCCGGGGTTTCACGCCGGAAGCTGGTGAGCTTGTGGCTGCCGGCCCTCAGCTCATCAGCCAGCACCTGACAGGCGCGCTCCGGCATGGTGTGGTCACCGCAGGTGAACACATCCACCGCGGCGTAGCCCGATTCCGGCCAGGTGTGGATCGAGATGTGGGATTCGGCCAGCAGGGCCAGTCCTG
>JAYKGZ010000075.1:0-19189 GCA_035284925.1 Cyanobacteriota bacterium
CAGGACTGGCCCTGCTGGCCGAATCCCACATCTCGATCCACACCTGGCCGGAATCGGGCTACGCCGCGGTGGATGTGTTCACCTGCGGTGACCACACCATGCCGGAGCGCGCCTGTCAGGTGCTGGCCGAGGAGCTGAGGGCCGGCAGCCACAAGCTCACCAGCTTCCGGCGTGAAACCCCGGCCGCGATCACCGACGCTGAGCGGTTGCCGGCGCTGGCGGGGCTCAGCTGAGGGAGCGGTTGAGCTTGCCACTCACCAGACCCTCAAGATCCAGGCCCACCGCCGTGAAGCCCAGCTGCCTGAAGGTCTGCACGAGTTCCTCGCGAGGCTCCGGCGCCTGCCAGAGTTCCATGGCGTCGCGCAGCCTCTCGACAGGCAGCTCAATCCGCGCCGTTTCCCCCTGGCTGCGCACGCGCAGCTCAGGGAAGCCGCGCTGCCGCAGCCAGGCTTCGGCCGCCGCGATCCGCACCATCCGCTCGGCGGTGACCGGCTCGCCATAGGGAATCCGCGAGGCCAGGCAGGGACTGGCGGGTTTGTCCCACCAGGGCAGACCCAGAGCACGGGAGAGCTGGCGCACGCCCGCCTTGTCGATGCCGCACTCGGCCAGAGGAGAACACACGCCCTGGTCGTGGGCAGCGCGGATCCCTGGACGATGGTCGCTGAGGTCGTCCTGGTTCACCCCATCGAACACCGTGGCGTCAGCGGCTGCCGCGGCAATCGGTTTCAGCACGCTGTGCAGGGCGCGCTTGCAGGCATAGCAGCGGTCGGGGGGATTGCTGGTGTAGGCAGGATCCTCGAGCTCAGCCGTGGGCAGCTCACGGTGGGCGATGCCCAGCCAGGCGGCCTGCTCCCGGGCCTCCTGGCGCAGTTGGGGTGCCAGCGCCGCTGAAACACCGGTGATCGCCAGGGCCGAAGCACCATGCTGTTCCACCGCGATCGCGGCCACCAGAGAGCTGTCGACTCCGCCGGAGTAGGCCACCACCACGGCAGGGTGGCTCAGCACGGTTTGACGCAGTCGGGCCAGCGCCAGCTCAAGCGCCGGGGTGAGGCTCTCCAGCTGGCTGAAGGTCACGGGAGCGAAGCGGCCGAAGGCCATCCTGGCCATCAGCGCCTGGATGCCACCGGTAGCATCCGCCCATGGGGATCATTGAAACGCCGCGACGGGGAACGGGCCGGGGTATCGGCATCCGCACGGCGGCTGGAAGAGAAGAGCGTCTCCATGGGCAGCTCCATGTCTATGACGGGGATGGCAAGGGAAAGAGCCAGGCCGCCCTTGGGGTGGTGCTGCGCACGATCGGCCTTGGCATCTGCGAGCAGAAGCGCACCCGCGTGTTGTTGCTGCGATTCCTGAAAGGTCCGGGCCGCGCCTACGACGAAGACGCTGCGATCGAAGCCCTCCAGCAGGGGTTCCCGCACCTGATCGACCAGGTGCGCACGGGTCGGGGTGAGTTCTTCACCGCCGAGGAGGCCACCGGCTTCGACCGCCAGGAGGCCCAGCGGGGCTGGGACATCGCCAAAGGGGCCATCGCCAGCGATCTCTACTCCGTGGTGGTGCTCGATGAAATCAACCCCGTGCTCGATCTGGGTCTGCTCCCCATCGATGAGGTGAGCCGCACCCTGGCCACCAAACCCGACGGGATGGAGGTGATCTGCACGGGCCGCGGCGCGCCGGCCGAGCTGATCCAGCTCGCCGATCTCCACTCCGAGATGCGGGCCCACCGCCGTCACGACCTGGCGGCCCCGGGGGAGGAGGAGCCGAAGGGTCTCGATGGGATCGAGATCTACACCGGCGAAGGCAAAGGCAAGAGCACCAGTGCCCTCGGCAAGGCGCTCCAGGCGATCGGCAAGGGCATCAGCCAGGACAAGAGCCATCGGGTGCTGATCCTGCAATGGCTCAAGGGGGGCAAGGGATACACCGAAGACGCCGCAATCGCCGCCCTGCGCGAAAGCTATCCGCACCTGGTCGACCATCTGCGCTCAGGGCGCGATGCGATCGTGTGGCGGGGTCAGCAGCAGCCGATCGATTACGTGGAAGCTGAGCGTGCCTGGGAGATCGCCCGAGCAGCCATCTCCAGCGGCCTCTACAAAACGGTGATCCTGGATGAGATCAATCCCACGGTGGATCTGGAACTGCTGCCGGTGGAGCCGATCGTGCAGACGCTGCTGCGCAAGCCAGCGGAAACGGAGGTGATCCTCACCGGACGCTGCAAGAACCGCCCCGCCTATTTCGACCTGGCTTCGGTGCACTCCGAAATGGTGTGCCACAAGCACTACGCCGAGCGCGGCGTGGATCTGAAACGCGGCGTGGACTACTGAGGACGGCGTTGCCAGGCTGGGGGCTGATTCCTGGCCGTGATGATCCCTCCTCAGAAGCAGATGACGGGCATGCTTGGCCATCCGGTGGCCGAGAACCCGATCGATCGGATGTTCGACGCGGTATTTGCCCACTACGGGCTGCCGTGGCAGTTCTGGAAGAACGACATCGCCACGGAGGCCGACCTGGCCTTGGCAGTGAAAGCCCTGGTGCCCCTCGGCTATCGGGGGATGGGCATCACGGTGCCCTGGAAGGTGGCGGTGATTCCCCTGCTGGATTCGGTCGACGACGACGTGAAGGCGATTGGTGCCGCCAACTACATGACGATCGAAACGGGGCGTCTCATCGGTCACAACAACGATGGCAAGGGGGTGGTGAAAGCGATCGAGAAGCTGACGCCCCTCACCGGCCAACGGGTGGTGATGCTGGGTGCCGGCGGGGCCGGAAGGGCAATGGCGGTGGAACTTGCCTGGGCCGGGGCCGCCCAGCTGACGCTGGTGACGCGCCGGCAGGACCAGGGTGAAGAGGTGGCTGCCCTGGTGACCCGAGCCAGTGGCGTGTCGGCTCAGTGGCAGCCCTGGCAGGGAGAGGTGGTGGTACCGGAAGGCACCACGCTGCTGATGAATGCCACCCACCTCGGCTGTGCGCCGGAACTGGAGCCGGTGCCTGTGCGATGGGACAGCGTGAATCCAGGCTGCACGGTGGTGGACGTGATCACCAACCCGCGGCTCACGCCATTTCTACGCATGGCCCAGGAGCACGGCTGCCCGGTGGTGGATGGGGTGGAGATGCTGGTGCAACTGGCGATCCAGATCTTTGAGCGCTGGACCGGGGTAGCACCCGACGAAGCGGTGTTCCAGCAAGCGGTGGCTGCAGCGCTGGGGGAATGAACGTCGCTCTTGAGCCTCCTTAACCCGCCAGCCAGCCCCGTTGTCCGTCCAGCTCCACCCGGTACCAGGGTCGGCCATCCGACGCGAGCCAGCGTCGCAGCACGCGCAGGGGCTGACCTGGGTTCACCGCTCTGAGAACTGGCGCCTGATGGTCTGGCGATGCCTGGAGATGCATCGGGGCATCGGAGATCAGCGGGTCGCGGCTGCTCTCCCGGCGCCGCAGCTCCATCGGGCGGCGATCACCCCCACCAGCCGGCAGACCGACGGGAGCCAGCAGGGCAAAGCCCAGAAGTGCGGCCCAGCGCCAACCCTGCATCAGATATCCAGCTGGGCCAGATCGAGTTCCGCACTGTGGGTTTCGATGAACTCACGGCGCGGTGCCACCTTGTCGCCCATCAGGATGGTGAAGATGCGATCGGCTTCCAGAGCATCCTCAATCTCCACGCGTTTCATCATGCGGGTCGAGGGGTCCATGGTGGTTTCCCATAACTGTTTGGGCATCATTTCGCCGAGACCCTTGAAGCGCTGAATCGTGTAATTCGCCTTCTCGCCAAAGCCATCAAGAGTGGTCTTTAGATCGGCTTCGTTGTAGCAGTAAGTGTGGTTCTTTCCGCGTTCAACCTTGTAGAGAGGAGGGCAGGCAATGTAGATGTAGCCGCCATCAACAAGCGACTTCTGATAGCGGTAGAAAAAGGTGAGCAGCAGTGTGCGGATGTGGGCGCCATCAACATCGGCATCCGTCATGATCACGATTCGATGGTAACGGAGGTTCTTCTCAGAGAAATCTTCGCCTTTGATGCCCAGGCCCAGGGCCGTGATCAGGGCCTGGATCTCTGTATTCTTGTAGATCTTGGCGTCGTCAGTCTTTTCAATGTTCAGGATCTTTCCACGGAGAGGCAGGATCGCCTGGAAGCGACGATCACGTCCCTGCTTGGCAGACCCGCCGGCGGAGTCACCTTCCACGATGTAGATCTCAGATTCGGAGGGATCCCTTGAGGAGCAGTCGGCCAGCTTGCCGGGAAGGGTTGAACTTTCCAGCACGCTCTTGCGCCGCACCAGCTCCCGGGCCCGACGTGCTGCTTCCGCCGCGTTGAAGGCCTGGATGGCCTTTTCCAGCACCAGGTCGATCACGGAGGGATTGAACTCAAGAAACTCGCTGAGCGCCTCCCCCACGAGGCCATCCACAATGCCCCGAACTTCGGTGTTGCCAAGCTTGGTCTTGGTCTGGCCTTCAAATTCAGGCTCCGGCACTTTCACGGAAAGCACGGCGGTAAGGCCTTCCCGGATATTCTCGCCCGCCAGGTTGGGATCACTGTCTTTGCGCTTGCCTCGCTTCTTGGCAAAACTGTTGAGCGTGCGCGTCAGCACCGTCTTGAGGCCCTCAATGTGGGTGCCGCCATCCACAGTACGGATGTTATTGGCAAAGCCCATGATATTGTCTGAATAAGCATCAACACACCACTGAAGTGCGGCCTCAACCTGCACGCCATCCCGTTCTGAATTCACATAGATAATATCGGGATGCAGCGGATCTTTCTCGGCATTCATGTAGGCCACATATTCCCGGATGCCGCCCTCATAGAAATACACTTCCTCATGGGCCTGACCCTCGGCATCCCGGGAAGCCGGTCGCTCATCGCGGAACACAATGCGAACGCCGCCGTTCAGATAGGCCAGTTCGCGCAGGCGTGAAGCCAGGGTGGCGTAGTCGAACTCAATGCCGCCGCTGAAGATCTCGATGTCGGGCTTGAAACACACCGCCGTGCCGGTATGGCTGGGATCGGCCGCCGGCGTCGACACCAGCGAGCCGATCGGCGCTCCCCGTTCAAAGCGCTGGTGGTGCTCCTGCCCCTGGCGATGCACCGTGACTTCCACCCATTCGGAGAGGGCATTGACAACGGAGACCCCGACGCCGTGCAGGCCGCCGGACACCTTGTAGCCGCCGGAACCGAACTTGCCCCCGGCATGGAGCACGGTGAGCACGGTTTCAAGAGCGCTCTTGCCCGTACGCGGGTGGATGTCGGTGGGAATGCCGCGACCGTTGTCGGTGACAGAGCAGGATCCGTTCTCGTTGAGAACCACCAGGATCCGGTCGCAGTGGCCGGCTAGTGCTTCATCAACCGCGTTGTCGACCACCTCGTACACCAGGTGGTGAAGACCACGGGGCCCTGTGGAGCCGATGTACATCCCCGGGCGCTTGCGAACCGGCTCAAGCCCCTCCAGCACCTGGATCTGCTCTGCGCCGTAAGCGGCCTGAACTTTTGTGGCTTCGCTCATGCAGGGAGAGACGGTTGTGACGCTCGGCGGATGGAACGGCGGATCTGGGGCACCCCGCAGGACAGGTGTCCCGGATGGACCCTGCCTGGATCGATCCTGCTGGGAATCAGATCTGGAAAAGCCTTGCGGCATCTGAGCTTTCGCCAATCTACCACCCGTGTGGAGGGTGTCGGCCCGAGAGCCTGCCGCCATGCACAGTGACGGAATGAACGCCGCTTCGCTCCAGGCCAGCCCTCTGGTGATCGTGCTGCTCGGCCCCACGGCCAGCGGCAAGACCGTGCTGGCGATCGAGCTGGCACGCCGGCTGGGTCTGGCGGTGCTGAATGTGGATTCCCGCCAGCTCTACACGGGCATGAGCATCGGGACGGCCAAACCGACTGCCCTGCAGCGGTCCCTGGTGCGCCATGAACTGCTGGATCTGCGCCCTCCGAACGAGCCGATCAACCTGCAGGAGTTCCGGGCGCTCGCCGAACCCCTCCTGACCGGCGAGCTCAACCGTCGGGGCCTCGCCCTGCTGTCTGGCGGCAGCGGTCTGTACCTGAAGGCCATCGTCGGCGGCCTCCAGCCTCCGGCTGTCCCCCCGCAGCACGCCCTGCGAGCCCAGCTCACTGCCCTGGGCCAAACCACCTGCCACCAGTTGCTCCAGATGGCCGACCCCGAGGCGGCCGAACGCATCGCCGCCGGGGATCGGGTGCGCACCCAGCGGGCGCTTGAGGTGCTGTATGCCACCGGAAAGCCCCTCTCCGCCCAGCAGGGCCATCAACCGCCCCCCTGGCGCGTGATCGAATTCGGACTGGATCCCCCGGATCTGCGCCAGCGGATCGCAGCGCGCAGCCGTGAGCTTTACAACGACGGGCTGGTGGAGGAAACCCGCGGCCTGATCGGCCGATATGGCGCAGATCTGCCCCTGCTCAACACCATCGGCTACGGGGAAGCCAAAGCCCTGCTGGCGGGGGATCTCAGCGAAGCGGAGGCGATCGGGCTCACCGAAACACGCACGCGTCGCTTCGCCAAGCGACAACGCACCTGGTTCCGTCGCCAGCACAGCCCGATCTGGCTGCAGGGGAGCACCACCGACGCCCAGCTTGTCACCGCCCTGGAACGAATCCACTCAATGGCAGGGAGCGTCCTAGGGTGAAGAGTGCACAACGGCGGCTCTGAGCCGACATCCCAACCCTTACTGAATGCCTCCTCGTCCCCGTTTTGACCGCCGTGCTCCCGTGCGGGAGCTGCCCAACATCAACGACCGCATCAGCTACCCCAACCTTCGGGTTGTTGATGCAGACGGCAGTCAGCTCGGAGTCATCACCAGGGAAGCGGCACTGGAGGTGGCCCGGGAGCGCGAGCTTGATCTGGTGCTGGTGAGTGAGAAGGCCGATCCACCGGTATGTCGGATCATGGATTACGGCAAATACAAGTTTGAACAGGAAAAGAAGGCCAAGGAGGCGAAGAAGAAATCCCACCAGACCGAAGTCAAGGAAGTAAAGATGCGCTACAAAATCGACCAGCACGATTACGACGTGCGGATCGGGCAGGCGCAGCGCTTCCTCCGCTCCGGCGACAAGGTGAAGTGCACGGTGATTTTCCGAGGGAGGGAGATCCAGCACACCGCCCTGGCGGAAGTGCTGTTGATGCGCATGGCCAAAGACCTGGAGGAGGTTGCCGAGATCCAGCAGCCCCCGAAACGGGAGGGCCGAAACATGATCATGTTCCTCTCCCCGCGCAAGGCGGCCGCCGCCAAGATCAGCGTCAAACCGAAGGCGCCGACAGGCACCTAATCCGCAGGTAGCACCCTGGCCAGGGCAGCGAGCAGCTCGGTCCAGCCTCGCTGGGCTGCCTCAGCCCGGAAATCAGCTCGGGCCTCGCACATGAAGCCATGCCCGGCTCCTGGCGCCACAATCAGCCGGCGATCACGGCCAGGCGTCTGGCACGAGGCGATCGCAGCTCTGATCGCTGTCAGCTCTTCGGCCGGCATCAGGGGATCCTGATCGCCGCATAAGCAGAGCAGATCACCGCTGATCTGGGGCAGGAGCTCCAGCGTGGGCCCACCACCGCCCGGGCGAAAACTGGACACGCGCGCACCATAGAAATCACAGGTGGCCACCACTTCCGGCAGGGTGGCGGCGATCAGGGCCAGGTGCCCCCCGAAGCAGAACCCAACGCAAGCCACGCCCCGGCCTTCCAGCCCCGGCTGCGCCTGCAGCCAGGCGATGGCCCGGCGCGAATCCGCCAGCAACCCCTCGGCGGTCACCGCATCGCGATGGTCGCGGCCGAGGACCAGCCCTGCCTCGTCGTAACCGGTTTCGAAATCGGGAGCCGTGCGGGCAAAGATCGGCATGGCCAGCGCCGCATAGCCACACCCGGCCAGCCGCTCGGCCACGCTGCGCACCCAGCCGTTCACACCGAACACCTCCGGCAACACCAGCACCGCTCCGCTCGGCTGGCCGGCCGCAGGGCGGGCCCACCAGCAGCGCAGGGGATGGCACCCGGCCGCCTCCAGGCTCTCCCATCCGGAAGCAACCTTTCCCACGGAAACGACCGTGGGCCGGGGGTCAGCCATGGCCGCGCCGCGCACAGATGCCCAGTATCCAGTGAGCTGGCACACGTGCGTATGCCAACGAAGGGATTGTCCCCATGGCCAGGGCTCCGTATGGTGGCCGGCAATCAGATTGGCCCACTCCGGCGTGCGGTTCCACATCCAGCAGGACAGCGACATCCCGGCGTCGACCCAGCTGTACAACCAGATCTGCTTTGCGATTGCGGCGCGGCACTACCCGCCGGGCCACCGATTGCCCAGCACCCGACAGCTGGCCATGCAGACGGGCCTTCACCGCAACACGGTCAGCAAGGTGTATCGCCAGCTGGAGCTCGACGGCGTGGTGGAGGCCATGGCGGGTTCCGGCATCTACGTGCGCGATCAGCAGCGGCCCCGGGAGATCAAGCCGCCCCCGGGTCCGCGCAACCGCGTGCTTCCCGACATTGACCGGGAGGTGCGCCAGAGCGTGGATGGTCTGCTAAACGCCGGCTGCACGCTGCAGCAGGCCCGCGATCTGCTCACGCGAGAGATCGACTGGCGCCTGCGCTGCGGTGCCCGGGTGCTGGTGAGCACGCCCCGGGAGGACATCGGCGCTTCCATGCTCATCTCCGAGGAACTCACCCCCAACCTCGAGGTTCCGGTGGAGGTGGTGCCGATGGAGGAGCTAGAGGCTGTGCTGGAGAGCTCCAACAACGGCACCGTGGTGACAAGCCGCTACTTCCTGCAGCCTGTTGAGGAGATCGCCAAACGGCATGGCGTGAGGGCTGTGCCGGTGGATCTCAACGACTTCCGCCATGAGCTCGACATGCTCAAGGAGCTGAGGCCCGGCAGCTGTGTGGGACTGGTGAGCATCAGCCCGGGCATCCTGCGGGCCGCTGAGGTGATCCTGCACAGCATGCGCGGCAATGAACTGCTGGTGATGACCGCCAACCCGGATACCAGCAGCCGGCTGCTGGCCCTGCTGCGGGCTGCCAGCCACGTGCTCTGTGATCGGCCGAGCCTGCCGATGGTGGAGCAGACCCTGCGCCAGAACCGCGCCCAGCTGATGCGTCTGCCCGTGGTGCACTGTGCGGAGAGCTATCTGGGCGGTGCCACCATCGACGCCCTCTGCAAGGAGATCGGTCTTCAGGCGGCCGTCTGATGCCAGCCCTGCTCCAGGCCCTCCGCGCCGATCTGGCGATCATCAAGGAGCGCGACCCCGCCGCCCGCGGCACCCTTGAGATCCTGCTCTGCTATCCAGGTCTGCACGCCCTCAGCCTGCACCGCCTGAGCCATCGCCTCTGGTGGCTGCGGGTGCCCCTGCTGCCGCGGCTGCTCAGCCAGCTGGGACGGCTGCTCACCGGCATTGAGATCCACCCGGGAGCCACGATCGGCCAGGGGGTGTTCATCGACCACGGCATGGGGGTGGTGATCGGTGAAACAGCCGTGATCGGCCATCGCTGCCTGCTCTACCAGGGAGTGACCCTCGGGGGTACTGGGAAGATGCATGGCAAGCGCCACCCCACCCTCGAGGAGAACGTGGTGGTGGGAGCCGGAGCCAAGGTTCTGGGCGCGATCACGGTGGGAGCCAACACCCGGATCGGAGCCGGCTCGGTGGTGCTGCGCAATGTGGCAGCCGACTGCACCGTGGTGGGCATCCCCGGGCGGGTGATCCACCAGAGCGGCGTGCGCATCGACCCTCTGGCCCACTCAGCGCTGCCTGACACCGAGGCCCGGGTGATCCGCAACCTGATGGAGCGGATCGATCTGCTCGAGAATGAGCTGGCCCGAACCCAGGCCTGCCTGAGGGAGCTGGCGGCCGGGAGGCCGCTGCAGGAGCCCTGTCGGGGTGAATCCCAGAATCTCAAGGACCGGGAGATCCTGGAATTCCTGGGGGATGGCTGAGGAGCCCCCATCCCGGGTTTGACCAAGCGCCCCCCCTTCGTGCATGATCAGCTGGCGGCGGATCGGCCGCGATGCGGATGTAGCTCAGTGGTAGAGCATCTCCTTGCCAAGGAGAGGGTCGAGAGTTCGAATCTCTTCATCCGCTTCACGATGTTCCTCGACCGGCTCACTGCCGAAGGCGCCGCCTCGGTAGGCTGCCCCATCGAGACCAGTCGCCAATTCCCATGCTGAAGCTGCTGCTGGGTGATCCCAATGCCCGCAAGCTGAAGCGCTATCAGCCCCTGGTTTCGGACATCAACCTGATCGAGGAGGACATCGCTCCTCTGTCCGACGACGATCTGAGGGGCCTGACCGCTGAGTTCCGCCAGAAGCTGGAAAACTCCCGCAGCCAAGGCGGCAGCCCCGAAGCCGTGACGGCGCGGCAGCGGAAGCTGCTGGATGAGCTTCTGCCCCAGGCCTTCGCCGTGGTGCGAGAGGCGGGCAAGCGGGTGCTCGGCATGCGTCACTTCGACGTGCAGCTGATCGGCGGCATGGTGCTGCACGACGGCCAGATCGCGGAGATGAAGACCGGAGAGGGCAAAACCCTCGTGGCCACCCTCCCGGCCTATCTCAACGCCCTCACCGGCCAGGGGGTCCACGTGGTCACCGTGAACGACTACCTGGCCCGGAGGGACGCCGAGTGGATGGGCCAGATCCATCGCTTCCTGGGGCTCACGGTGGGCCTGATCCAGCAGGACATGGATCCCTTCAGCCGCCGCTCCAACTACGGCTGTGACATCACCTATGCCACCAACAGCGAGCTGGGCTTCGACTACCTGCGCGACAACATGGCCTCCGACATCGCCGAGGTGGTGCAGCGGCCCTTCCACTACTGCGTCATCGATGAGGTGGATTCGATCCTGATCGACGAAGCACGCACGCCCCTGATCATCTCCGGCCAGATCGAGCGCCCCCAGGAGAAGTACCGACGGGCGGCGGAGGTGGCCATGGAGCTGATTCGTGCCGCCGAGATGGGCAAGGACGGCATCGACCCGGAAGGCGACTACGAGGTGGATGAAAAACAGCGCAATGTGACCCTCACCGATGAGGGCTATGCCAGGGCCGAGCAGATGCTGGGGGTGCAGGACCTGTTCAACCCCGCCGATCCCTGGGCCCACTTCATCAACAATGCCCTCAAGGCCAAGGAACTGTTCACCAAGGACGTGAACTACATCGTGCGCGGCAGCGACGCGGTGATCGTGGATGAGTTCACCGGCCGTGTGATGCCCGGCCGCCGCTGGAGCGATGGCCTGCACCAGGCGATCGAAGCCAAGGAGGAACTGCCGATCCAGCCCGAGACCCAGACCCTGGCCTCGATCACCTACCAGAACTTCTTCCTGCTCTATCCACGACTGGCCGGCATGACCGGCACAGCCAAGACCGAGGAGGTGGAATTCGAGAAAACCTACAAACTCGAAGTCACGATCGTTCCCACCAACCGGCCGCGATCACGGGCCGACTGGACCGATCAGGTTTACAAGACCGAGACCGCCAAGTGGCGGGCCGTGGCCCAGGAAACCGCCGAGGTGCACAAGGCCGGCCGGCCGGTGCTCGTGGGTACCACCAGCGTGGAAAAGAGCGAACTGCTCAGCGCCCTTCTGGCTGAGGCGGAGGTCCCCCACAACCTGCTGAACGCCAAACCCGAGAACGTGGAGCGGGAAGCGGAGATCGTGGCCCAGGCCGGCCGGGCCGGAGCCGTCACGATCGCCACCAACATGGCCGGTCGCGGCACCGACATCATCCTCGGTGGCAACAGCGACTACATGGCCCGCCTCAAGCTCCGCGAGGTGCTGCTGCCCCGTCTTGTGAGGCCTGAAGAGGGTCATCGGCCTCCCGTGCCGTTGCAGCGGGCCCAGGAAAGCGCCGGCGGCTTCGGGGGATCCCCCCAGTCCGCCCGCCTCAAGGCCCCTGGGGAGGCCCGGGCCATCGGTGCCCTCTACCCATGCGCCCTCAGCGATGCCACCGAACAGTCGTTGTCGGAGCTGGCCCACGATCTGGTGAAGGCCTGGGGTGACCGCCAGCTCACCGTTCTCGAACTGGAGGATCGCATCGCCCAGGCCGCCGAGAAGGCACCGATCACGGAGCCGCCGATCCAGGCAATGCGCAACCTGATCTCCCGGGTGAAGGCCGAATACGACCAGGTGGTGAAACAGGAGGAGCAACAGGTCCGCGAGGCCGGCGGTCTGCATGTGATCGGCACCGAGCGCCACGAATCGCGTCGGGTCGACAACCAGCTGCGCGGTCGCGCCGGTCGCCAGGGCGACCCTGGATCCACCCGCTTCTTCCTCTCGCTGGAAGACAACCTGCTCCGCATCTTCGGCGGCGACCGGGTGGCTGGTCTGATGAACGCCTTCCGGGTGGAGGAGGACATGCCGATCGAATCCGGCATGCTCACCCGCTCGCTTGAAGGTGCCCAGAAAAAAGTTGAAACCTATTACTACGACATCCGCAAGCAGGTGTTCGAGTACGACGAGGTGATGAACAACCAGCGCAAGGCTGTTTACACCGAACGGCGCAGGGTGCTGGATGGCCGTGAGTTGAAGCTTCAGGTGATTGGCTACGGCGAGCGAACCGTTGACGACATTGTTGATGCCTACGTGAATCCTGAGCTACCGCCGGAGGAGTGGGACCTCACCCGCTTGGTGGACAAGGTGAAGGAATTCGTTTACCTCCTCGAGGATCTCACTCCCAACCAGCTTGAAGGATTGTCGATGGAGGAACTCAAGGCCTTTCTTCAGGAGCAGATGCGGAATGCTTACGACATCAAGGAGGGCCAGATCGAGCAGGCGCGTCCGGGGCTGATGCGGGAAGCCGAACGCTTCTTCATCCTCCAGCAGATCGACACGCTCTGGCGCGAACACCTCCAGGCCATGGAGGCCCTGCGTGAATCAGTGGGCCTGCGGGGCTACGGCCAGAAGGATCCACTGATCGAATACAAGAACGAGGGCTATGACATGTTCCTGGAGATGATGACTCAGATGCGTCGGAACGTGATCTACTCGATGTTCATGTTTCAACCGCGGATCGAACCTGTTCAGGAACCGATCACCTCGGCCTGACCGCCAGCCCGTCCTGGGCTGGCCAGATCCCAGCGCCGCCGCCAGGTGCCGCTGGAACCCCGGCTTCCGTTGGCCAGTGCATGGGCCTGGGCCTGGCTGCGGTTCGCAAGGATCAGCTCCGCGTCCGCCTGACCCGTCGGGTCGTGATAGGGCACGCCGGCACTGCTGGCCAGGTGGTCCCGTTCCATCGCTGAGAGCGGCCTCAGCCAGGGTGATGGCTCAGGGATCTGCGGGAATGCCACGGTGCCGCCGCTCCACTGACGAGGGGATGGCGCGTTGGAAGCTGGCAGGGTCGCCAGCTCCAGCCCTGCCAGCAGCAGCGCGCCCCGCACCGCCGCCGCCGAGCTGTAGCTGATCCACCTCCCCCCCGGTGGCAGCAGTTGCGCCAACCCCTGCAGGAACTCAACGGTCCACAGCTGGGGGCAACGGCGGGGTGAAAACGCGTCGTGCCACACCAGATCCACCTGTCCGCGCGCCTCATCGAGCAGCTCAGGCAGACAGCGGCGCGCATCTCCCCAGAGCATCCGACCACTCCCCAGCCCACTGCTCCAGGTTCCGCTCCTCTGAAGCTGCTCCAGGTGATCGACAATCTGCGGCGACCACTGGTTCCGGAACCCCCCATCCGCGAGTGCCAGCGCCAGTGGTGCCGGATCCTGTTCCAGCCCCCACCAGCGAAGTTTCAACCCCCGCTGGGCACAGGCCTGCAGCAGCGCCGCCAGGTTGCTGCCTGTTCCCACGCACACCTCCACCAGCTGCAGGGTGGTGCCAGGGCGAAACCGCGCCAGTTCCGAGGGCCCCAGAAAGGTTTCAGCGGCTTCCCGCATCGCGCCCCTGCCGCTGTGAAAGCCCTCCTGAAACCGTTCGCTCCAGAGACTGAAGCTTCCGTCAGCCGTGCTGCGACGGACCAGAGCCGGCCGGGACTCAGACACGCAGCCGGGCCAAATCATTCCAGAAATCCGGATACGACACCGCTGCCGCCCCGGGGCGAGCCAGGGTGGTGTCGCCACTGGCGCCCAGCGCCGCCACCGCCAGGCTCATCGCCACCCGGTGGTCGGTCTCGCTGTCCAGCGCAGCTCCCCGCAGCGGGGTGACGCCTGTGATGGCAAGACCATCGGAGAACTCCTCGATCCGGGCGCCCATCGCCCCCAGCTGCCTGGCCATCACGGCCAACCGGTCGGTTTCCTTCACCCGCAGCTCGCCGGCACCACGGATCCGACTCACCCCCTCGGCGTGGCAGGCCGCCACGGCCAGCACCGGGATCTCATCCACGAGCCGGGGAATGAGGGCCTCTTCGATCTGGAAGGCCTGCAGCGGTCCGTGGGTCACGTGCAGATCGCCCACGGGTTCTCCGGCCACGTCGCGCCGGTTCAACACAAGGATCGAGGCTCCCATCTGTTCGAGCACCTCGAGGATGCCCGTACGGCTTGGATTGAGTCCCACGTTCTCCACCGTGAGCTCCGCACCGGGCGTGATCGCTCCGGCCACCAACCAAAAGGCTGCCGAGCTGATGTCCCCGGGCACCACCACCATCTGCCCAGCGAGACTGGCGCCGGGAGTTACCGTCACAACTCTGGCTTCAGGCCCCGTCAGCTCGAGCCGGGCCCCGAAGGCCCTCAGCATCCGTTCGCTGTGATCACGGCTCTGCACAGGCTCGATCACCGTGGTGGGTCCTTCCGCACTGAGGGCGGCCAGCAGCAGGGCACTCTTCACCTGGGCGGAGGCCACCGGCGTTTCCACGGTGGCGCCGATCAGCGATTGGCCCAGCACCGCCAGGGGGGCGAAATTGCCATCCTGGCGGCCGTGAATCACCGCACCCATCCTGCTGAGGGGATCGGCCACCCGCCGCATCGGCCGGCCCCGCAGCGAACTGTCACCACTGAGCACGAAGTGGCGCCCCCGCCGCCCCGCCAGCAGGCCCAGCATCAGCCGCATCGTGGTACCGGAGTTGCCGCAGTCGAGCACGTCCGCAGGTTCCTGCAGGCCATCGAGCCCCACGCCCTGCACCAGCACCGGCTCGCCGTCGCAGATCGGCGACACCACCACGCCCATGGCCCGCAGGCAGGCCGCTGTGCTCAGCGGGTCCTCCGCCGGCAGCAACCCCTCAATCCGGGTCTCCCCCTCGGCGATCGCCCCGAACAGCAGGGCCCGGTGCGAGATCGACTTGTCGCCCGGAACCTTCACACAGCCAGCCAGGCTGCCGCCGGCTTTCACAAGAAGAGCAGAGCTGGCCTGATCGCTCACAGGATCCTTGTGGAGTGGGTGGAGTGGCGCGATCCTATGGATCGCTCAGCTCACGATCAGACCGGCATCGATCCGCTGGGCCGCTCGGGCGCTGTGCAGATCGAACAGCAGTTCCTCCAGCGTCATCCGGGCCAGTTCCCGCTGCAGGGCTCTCTGCAGCCGGGTCTGAACCAGCTCCGTCACGCTGCGGCTGGCCGGCTCTCCTCCCTCCGGCGGACTGGCCAGCGGCAAGGCCTCCACCGCCGCGAGCACATCCGACAGGTTGACGCTTCGCGGTGGCAGGGCCAGGCGATAGCCCCCACTGCGGCCCCGCCTGGCCTCCAGCAGCTTGCGGCGCCGTAACTGCAACAGAAGTTGCTCAAGCATCGGTGCCGGCAGGTTCTGAGCCTCAGCCAGCTCGTTCACCGAACGCCAGCGGGGGGGATCCTGGGCGAGTTCCAGCAGGGCCTGGATCGCCTGCTGCCCGCGACGCAGCAACATCAGCGAGGTGAGGAGCCGCGCTGTGTCAACCGCTCCAGCACGTGCTCGAGGGTGTAGCCGAACAGGGCCGGGTTGGGCTCACGATCATCGAGGTCGCTCAGTCCGAGTTCCGCCCAGCGGGCATCGATCCGAGCCTCCAGCTCAGCCGGCCGCCGCAGCGGCTCGCCCCAGGGGTGTCGCTTCTCCGGGCCCACCTTCGTGGTGGCATCGATCGCCAGGCGGCCGCCGAGACCCAGCCGCTCGCTGGCGAAATCGAGCGTGTCGAAGGGGGTGTCCTCCAGCACGAAAAGATCGCGCTGGGGGTCCACCTGGGCGCTGATCGCCCAGATCACCTGACGGGGATCGCGGATGTTGATCGCCTTGTCCACCACCACCACGAATTTGGTGTAGGTGAACTGGGGCAGGGCGCTCCAGAAAGCCATGGCTGCGCGCCGCGCCTGGCCCGGATAGGCCTTGTCGATCGCGATCACCGCCAGCTTGTAGCTGAGTCCCTCCATCGGCAGGAAGAAATCCACGATCTCCGGGATCTGCTGGCGCAGGATCGGCGTGTAGATCCGGTTGAGCGCGATCGCCAGCATGGCGTCCTCCTTCGGTGGCCGGCCGCTGAAGGTGGTGAAGTAGATCGGCTCGCGCCTCTGGGTGACGCACTGGATGCGCACCAGGGGTGAGTCTTCGACACCGCCGTAGAAGCCCATGTGGTCGCCGAAGGGGCCATCGGCCAGTTCTTCGCCCGGAGTGATCGTGCCCTCGAGCACCACCTCGCTGTGGCTGGGAACCTCCAGATTCACGGTCTTGCACTTCGCGAGGCGCACACCTTCGCCGGCGTAGAGGCCGGCGAACAGCCACTCGCTCAGCTGCACCGGAATCGGCGTGGCCGCCGCCATCACCAGCAGCGGGTGCACGCCGATGGCAATGGCGATCTCAAGTGGTTGGCCCAACGCCGCCGCCTTGCGCAGGTGGCGGGCGCCGCCGCGCACGCTCAGCCAGTGCACGGTCATCGTGTTGAGGCTCTGCTGCTGCAGCCGGTACACGCCCACGTTGGGGGTGCCGGTTTCCGGATCCTTGGTGATCACCAGCCCCAGGGTGATGATCCGGCCGCCATCGCCGGGCCAGGGGCGCAGCAGCGGCAGGGAGTCGAGGTTCACCGCCTCCCCCTTGAACACCTGCTGGCGGCAGGGCGGGGTGAGGTCGAGATCGGGCCTGGCCTTGAGCACATCCAGCAGCACCGAGCCGAAGCGCACCGCCTCTTTGGCGCCCTTGGGGGGGCGGGGCTGCTGCAGCAGGGCCAGCCGCTCCCCGAGGGCTTCGAGCTCCTCGGGCCGCTCCATGCCCAGGCTCCAGAGCACCCGCTCCTGGGTGCCCATCAGGTTGATCGCCACCGGCATCGAGCTGCCGATCACGTTCTCGAACAGCAGGGCCGGCCCGCCGGCCGCCAGCACCCGGTCGGCGATCGCCGCCAGCTCCAGGTTTGGATCCACCGGCGCCGTGATCCGTCGCAGCTGCTCCCGGCTCTCCAGCAGCTCCAGAAACCCCCGCAGGTCGCGCTGACGCCGCCGACTGAACCCGGTCGAGGCCATGGCCTGATGCAAACGCTGTTTACTGTGACGCACCACTCCGGCGCCTGCGGCTGTGCAGATCTCCTATTTCCACACCTCCGAGTGCGTGCCAGCGGTGCGCCCCGTGGCCGACGGCGGCCCGGACGCCGCGGTGGTGATCGACGTGCTGCGGGCCACCACCACGATCGCCTGGTCGCTGCAGAACGGCGCCGAGGCGATCCAGGCGTTCGCCGATCTGGGGGAGCTGGAGACCGCAGCCGCCGCCTGGCCGGCCGAGCGGCGGCTGCGGGCCGGTGAGCGCGGCGGCAAGCGGGTGGAGGGCTACGACCTGGGCAATTCCCCCCTGGCCGTCACCCCGGAGCTGGTGGCGGGCAAGCGCATCTTCATGAGCACCACCAACGGCACCCGCTCCCTGGCGGCCGTGCGGGCGGTGCCGCTGCTGCTCACCGCCTGCCTGCCCAACCGCACCGCCGTGGCCCGGCGCTTGCTGGCAGCCGCTGCCCAGCGGGTGTGGATCGTGGGCAGCGGTTGGGAGGGCGACTATTCGCTGGAGGACTCCCTGGCCGCCGGTGCCGTGGTCGCCGCCGCCCAGGCGGCCGATCCCGCGGTGAGCACCGCCAACGATGAAGCCCTGGCAGCCCTGGCCCTGTGGCAGCAGTGGCAGCACCAGCCGGAGGCCTGCCTGCGGGCCGCCAGCCACGGCCAGCGCCTGATCGGCATCGGCAACCACGACGCCGACTTCGCCTGCTGCGCCGCCATCGATAGCCTCACGATCGTGCCCACCCAGAGCGAGCCCGGTGTGATCCAGGCGGGCTAGCGCCTGCCCTTACGATTCGGCCGTTGGTTCGTGGGGCTTCGGTGGGCAGTTTCCTGGCGGCAGCGGTGCAGCTCACCAGCACCCCCGATCCGGATGCCAACTTCGCCGCCGCCGAGGAACAGATCGAGCTGGCCGCCCGCCGCGGCGCCGAGCTGGTGGGACTGCCCGAGAACTTCGCCTTCATGGGCAACGACCAGCGCCGGTTGGAGCTGGCGGCCGATCTGGCGGAGCGCTGCAGCCGCTTCCTGGTGACCATGGCGCGCCGCTACCAGGTGACCCTGCTGGGCGGGGGCTTCCCGGTGCCCGCCGGAGAGGGCCACACCTTCAACCGCGCTGAACTGGTGAGCGTGGAGGGTCAGTTGCTGGCCCGCTACGACAAGATCCACCTCTTCGATGTGGATCTGCCCGACGGCAACAGCTACCGCGAGTCGTCCACCGTGACCCCGGGTAACGAGCTGCCGCCGGTGGCGGCGGTGCCGGGGCTGGGGCGCATCGGCCTCTCGATCTGCTACGACGTGCGCTTCCCCGAGCTCTACCGCCACCTGGCTGGCGAGGGTGTCGATCTGCTGATGGTGCCGGCCGCTTTCACCGCCTTTACCGGCAAGGACCACTGGCAGGTGCTGCTCCAGGCCCGGGCCATCGAGAACACCGCCTATGTGCTGGCTCCGGCCCAGACGGGTCTGAACCACGACCGGCGCTACACCCATGGTCATGCCCT
Organism: Cyanobacteriota bacterium; assembly: GCA_035284925.1. Lineage (GTDB taxonomy): Bacteria > Cyanobacteriota > Cyanobacteriia > PCC-6307 > Cyanobiaceae > UBA5018. The sequence goes on from JAYKGZ010000075.1 coordinate 18,814, forward strand.
GGTGATCGACCCCTGGGGCACGGTGCTGGCCGACGCCGGCGTCGCACCCGGCCTGGCGGTGGCGCCCGTCGACCCGGGCCACACCCGGCGGGTGCGGGCCCAGATGCCGAGCCTGCAGCACCGCCGGCCGGCCCTGTTCTGAGCTGCGCCATGGCGCTGCAAGGCTGGTTTCCACTTGCGCCTGCGCGGCGGCTGCTCAGGCAGCGGCGGCTTCGGCAGCAGCTGCTCACGCGGCTGCTGCTCCCCCTTCTGCCGGGGATGGCGATCCTGGGCTCCCTGCCGGCGCTGGCCTCCAGCCTCGGGGCCTGGCGGATCAGCCCCCAGGGGGCGCTGGAGCTGCGCACCAGCCCGGATGTGGCACCCCAGGCCTTCTATG
>JAYKGZ010000076.1:0-6839 GCA_035284925.1 Cyanobacteriota bacterium
CTCTGAAGCATCTCCGGGTTGGGGTCCAGACCGGTCACCAGCAGCGACTGACGCTGGGTGATGGCTTCGGTGAGTTGTATGAAGAAGCCCATCCCCACCGGTTTTCTGGAGACGGTGCTACGGCCTCAGCGGGTGGTGTCGCGGATTTCCGCAACACCTCGTAGCGATCAGGCCAGTCGCCAGGGGAGGGTCTGTCCTGCCTGGAAGGGCACCAGCTCCACCGGCGTGCCGGCCGCGTCGTTGCCATGCAGCTGGGGCGGCACCGTCTGGGGCTCGCGCATCAGGGTGATTGTGCCTGGGTTCAGCGGCAGGCCGTAGAAGCGCGGTCCATGTTCGCTGGCAAAGCCCTCGAGCCGTTGCAGGGCGCTCTCCTGCTCAAACACCAGGGCATAGCTCTCGATCGCGTGGGGAGCATTGAAAATGCCGGCGCAGCCGCAGGCCGATTCCTTGGCCTGGCGGCCGTGGGGCGCTGAATCGGTGCCGAGGAAGAATTTCGGGTTTCCCGACGTTGCCGCCGCCCGCAGGGCGATGCGGTGCAGTTCCCGCTTGGCCACCGGCAGGCAATAGGCATGGGGCCGCAGCCCTCCGGCGAACATGGCGTTGCGGTTGATCTGCAGGTGATGGGGCGTGATCGTGGCGGCCAGGTTGGGCGGGCCGGTGCGCACGAAATCCGCCGCATCGCTGGTGGTGATGTGCTCCAGCACCACCTTCAGGCTCGGGTGCCGCTGCAGAAGGGGTGCCAGCTCCCGCTCGATGAACACGGCCTCGCGGTCAAAGATGTCGATGTCGGGGTCGATGACCTCGCCATGGATCAGCAGCGGCATCCCGATCCGCTCCATCACCTCGAGCACCGGGTTGATCCGGGCGATGGCGGTGACACCCGCCGCCGAATTGGTGGTGGCATGGGCGGGGTAGAGCTTGCAGGCCTGGAACACCCCCTCGTGGAATCCCCGGGCGATCTCATCGGCATCGATCGAGTCGGTGAGGTAGGCCGTCATCAGGGGGGTGAAGCCGCTGCCATCGGGCAGGGCCTGGCGGATCCGCTCGCGGTAGGCGCGGGCTGCGGCCACCGTGGTGATCGGGGGCTGCAGGTTGGGCATCACGATGGCCCGCGCGAACTGGCGAGCGGTGTACCCCACGACCGCCTGGAGCATCGCTCCATCGCGCAGGTGCACATGCCAGTCGTCGGGGCGGCGCAGGGTGAGCTGCTGCGGGAGCTGCTGCTGCACGGGGAGAGCTGGTTCGGGGCACGGCTCACACCATGGCAGGCCTGACGCCTCCACAGGTCCCGGAAGTTTCCCTGCAATTCCGCTGTGACCAGCCTCTGGTGTGACTGAATCAGAGGTGAGGTGTTTTCGTTCGGTCGCTGGCCGACCCTTCCCCATGGCCCACCACCAGATCCTGATCGTCGGCGGCGGTGCCGCCGGCATCACGGCGGCCGCCCAGCTGAAACGGGCACGACCGGCCCTCGACGTGGCGATCCTGGAGCCATCGACCGACCACTACTACCAACCCGGTTGGACCCTGGTGGGTGGTGGCGTGTTCTCGATGGACCAGACCCGCCGCAGTGAGGCTGATCTGATCCCATCCGGCGTCACCTGGTTGCGGGAGGCAGCAGCCGGCTTCGATCCCGACCACAACACCGTGACCACCAGTGGCGGCCGGACGCTCAGCTACGACGTGCTGGTGGTGGCCACGGGCCTGAAGCTGTGCTGGGAGCGGATCGAAGGTCTCCCTGAGGCCCTCGGCAAGGGTGGGGTGTGCAGCAACTACTCCCGGGAGTTCGCTCCTTACACCTGGGAGGCGATCCAGGCGTTCAGCGGTGGTGCCGCGGTGTTCACCTGCGCGCCGATGCCGATCAAGTGCCCCGGTGCTCCCCAGAAGATCGCCTACATGGCCGATGACGTGTTCAGGAAGAAAGGCCTGAACGCCAGGGTGATCTACGCCACGGCTACTCCCGGCATCTTCGGGATCCCCACGTATGCCGCTCCCCTGCGGGAGGTGGCGAAGCGGAAAGGCATCGACACCCGTTACAACCATGTGCTGAGCGCCGTGCGCCCCGACCGGAAGGAGGCGGTGTTCCAGGTGAGCGAGGGCGACACCACCCGGGAGGAGGTGATCAGCTACGACCTTCTGCATGTGACGCCCCCGATGGCAGCCCCGGATGTGGTGGCTCAGAGCCCCCTGGCCAACGGGGCGGGCTTCGTGGAGGTGGACAAGCACACGCTCCAGCACACCCGCTTCGCCAACGTGTTCTCGCTCGGGGATGTGAGCGGCATGCCCAATTCGAAGACCGCAGCTGCCGTGCGGGGGCAGGCTCCGGTGCTCACGGCCAACCTGCTGGCCCATCTCGATGGAGAGGCTCTCGGTGCCGCCTACGACGGTTACAGCTGCTGCCCGTTGATCACCGGCTACGGCCGAACGATCATGGCCGAGTTCAACTACAACGGCGATCCCACCCCGTCGTTCCCCCTGGATCCCACCAAGGAGCGTTGGAGCATGTGGTGGGTGAAGGTGAAACTACTCCCGTCGCTTTACTGGAACCGGATGCTGACCGGAGCTCAGCACGAACGCCGCTTCATGCCTGGTGTGAAGCGCTGAGATTCAGGCGCAGAGTTCATGCATCGGCCGGCGCTCCAGCAGTTCGGCGCCGCCGATGCGATGGCTCCACACCTCAGCCACGCCATCGGCAGGGAAGTGAAAATCCAGGCTTTCCGTTGGAAAGAGCACCCGCTCCAGGGTGGCGTGGTGACGATCCCGGCAGCGCAGCACCACTACACGATCTCGGGCGTTGTTGTAGCGGCAGACCAGGGAGGGCACGACGGGAAATGGCGCGGGATCGTTGGAACTGGCCGAACCTAGGGGTCGACCCCCTCACTTTCCTCAGATCCGGCTCCGACTTTCTGAATGTCTTCGGATTCGCCGTGGTCCTGCAGCAGGCTGCGTTGCCGGAGGCAGCTGCGGGCGATCACCCCCTCCTCATTGGCCGGCACCACCAGCCACTCCAGCCGTCCGAGCCAGCCAAGGGCCTGCTCAAGCCGTGCTCGTAAGGGCTGATCATGCTCGCCGATCCCGCCGCTCAGGGCGATCACGTCGACCCCACCGAGGGCTGCCGCCATGGCACCGATCTGCTCCAGCAGCCGGGCCTCGAACACCCCGATCGCCAGCCGGGCCCCTGCATGACCATCGGCCGCGGCGGCCCGCAGCACCTGCATGCTGCCGCTCAGTTCTGAAAGGCCCAGCAGCCCGCTGTTGTGGTTGAGCTGCTGCTCCAGCTGGGGCACAGACACACCCTGGTTGAGCAGATGAATCAGCAGCCCGGGATCCACCGAGCCGCTGCGGGTGGCCATCACCAGCCCATCAAGGGGGGTGAACCCCATGGTGGTGGCCAGGCTCCGGGGCGGGCCGGCCGGCGGCAGCAGAATCGCGCAGAGGGAGCAGCCGGCCCCCAGATGGCAACTGATCAGCCGCCGGGCGGCAGGCTTCAGGGCCGCGGTGGTGCCCGCCACATGCTGATGGTTGAGTCCATGGAAGCCGAACTGCCGCAGCCCCAGGGCCCGCCAGGCCATCGGCAGCGCATAGGTGTGGCGCTCGGGCGGGATCGAGGCGTGGAAGGCGGTGTCGAAGCAGGCCCAGGCCTCTGCTTCCGGCAGCCACTCCATCATCCAGCGCATGACGCGCACGGCCGGGCCGTTGTGCAACGGCGCCAGGGGAACCAGCGCTTCAATCGCCGTGATCGCGGTCTGGTTGAGTCGGGTGGGTGCGGTGAACCGTTCGCCGCCATGCACCACCCGGTGCCCCACCAGCTGGATGCTCTGGCGACAGTGGGCGAGCTGGGGGGCAAGCCAGTCGTCGAGCAGGGCTTCCACCGCGCCAGAACGGTCCAGTTGCCAGGAGCTCTGGCCGCTCCAGTGAGGGTGTAGGGCATCCAGGCTGCGCCCAGGCGCCAGCAGGGATGCCTTCAGGCTCGAGCTGCCGGCATTGAGCACCAGCACCAGCAGTTGATCGCTCAGCGGGGGATCGTTCGTCAAGGCTGGCTCAGCCCTCGTGGAGGCTCCATCGCCAGTCGGTGACCTCCGGCGAGTCCATGCCGTGGATGTGGGCGTAGCTGCGGTGGCTGAGGATCGCCTCCTTCATTCGCTCCTTCACATGGGCAGCGCGGGAGCGTAGCTGCGGCACCCGGTCGATCACATCAATCACCAGGGAGAAGCGATCGATCTGGTTGTTCATCGCCAGTTCGAGAGGTGTGTTGATGTTGCCCTTTTCCTTGTAGCCGCGCACGTGGAAATTGGCGTGGTTGGTGCGGCGGTAGGTGAGGCGGTGGATCAGCCAGGGATAGCCGTGAAAATTGAAAATCACTGGCTTATCCGTGGTGAAGAGGCCATCAAAGTCGCGGTCGCTGAGGCCATGGGGATGTTCGTTCGGATCGGTGAGGGCGAACAGCTTCACCACATTGATCACCCGCACTTTCAGATCTGGGATTTCACGGCGCAGAATCTCCACGGCTGCCAGGATCTCCTTGGTGGGGATGTCTCCGGCACAGGCCATCACCACATCGGGTTCATCGGGAGCGGTGCCGTGGTGGTCGTTGCTGGCCCAGCTCCAGAGGCCGATGCCCTTGGCCACATGTTGCCTGGCCTGCTCGAGGGTGAGGTATTGCAGGTGCTTCTGCTTATCGCTCACGATGATGTTGCAGACATTGGTTTCCACAAATGCCTCTTCTGCCACCGCCAGCAGACAGTTGGCATCGGCCGGAAGGTAGACGCGAACCACCTCGCCGCTCTTGTTGCCGGCCAGATCGATGAAGCCGGGATCCTGGTGGGTGAAGCCGTTGTGATCCTGCCGCCACACGGTGGAACTGATCAGACAGTTCCAGGCTCCGATCGGAGCTCGCCAGGGGGCGTGGTGGATGCAGCTTTCCAGCCATTTGGCGTGCTGGTTGAACATCGAGGCGATCACATGGGCGAAGGCCTCGTAGGTGTGGAACAGGCCATAGCGGCCGGTGAGCAGGTAGCCCTCCATCATTCCCACCAGGGTGTGCTCGCTGAGCATCTCCACCACCCGGCCGTTGCGGCTGAGCTCGCTGCCGTTGAGGTCTTCCGGCAGGAAGTCTTCCATCCACACTTTCTTGGTGCGCTCGAAGATCGCCTGCAGGCGGTTTGAGGCCGTTTCATCCGGTCCGAACACCCGCACGGCGTTCGGATTGAGATCGATCGCATCGCGCAGCAGCTCTCCCAGCACGAAGGTGTTCTCAAACTCCACCCGCCCCGGACTGGGCACCGCTACCGCGTACGGCGCCGCATCGGGCAGGCGGAGCCTGTGGCGCAGCAGCCCGCCGTTGGCGTGGGGGTTGGAGCCCATCCGTCGGGGGCCCAGCGGTGAGAGGGCCTGCAGCTCCGGCTTGAGACGGCCGTTCTCATCGAACAGCTCCCAGGGGCGGTAACTCTTCAGCCAGCCCTCCAGCTGCTGCAGCTGGGCCGGGTCGTGCCGCGGATCCGGCAGGGGCACCTGGTGGGCTCGCCAGAACCCTTCGAGCTTCTTGTCGCCGAGGGCGGCCGGACCGGTCCAGCCCTTGGGCGAACGCAGCACGATCATCGGCCAGGCCGGCCGGGTGGCGTTGCTGGGATCAGCGCTGGCCCGGGCCTCGGTCCGGATCGTGAGGATGCGGCCGACCGCCTTGCCCATGGCCTCGGCCATGGCGGCGTGCATCAGCATCGGCTCGCTACCTTCCACGAACAGGGGGTCCCAGCCGTAGCCGCGCATCAGGTTGGCCAGCTCCTCTCTGGGAATGCGGGCCAGCAGGGTGGGGTTGGCGATCTTGTAGCCGTTGAGATGGAGCACCGGCAGCACCGCTCCGTCGCTGATCGGGTTGAGGAACTTATTGATGTGCCAGGAGGTGGCCAGCGGGCCGGTTTCGGCTTCGCCGTCCCCAACGCAGGCCAGGGCAATCAGCTCGGGGTTGTCGAACACCGCTCCGCAGGCATGGGAGAGCACGTAGCCGAGCTCACCGCCCTCGTGGATCGAGCCGGGGGTTTCGGGGGTGCAGTGGGAGCCGATGTGACCGGGGAAGGAGAACTGCTTGAAGAAGCGCCGCATGCCGTCTTCGTCGCGGCTTTTGTCGGGATACACCTCGCTGTAGGAGCCATCGAGGTAGGTGGGGGCCAGCACGCCGGGGGCACCGTGGCCCGGTCCCGACAGGTAGATCATGTCGAGGTTGCGGTTGCGGATCAGCCGGTTGGCGTGGGCCCAGATGAAGGCCTGGCCCGGGCTGGAACCCCAGTGCCCCAGCAGACGGTTCTTGATGTGCTCGGGCCGGAGCGGCTCGGTCAGCAGCGGATTGTCCTGGAGATAGATCATCCCGACAGCCAGGTAGTTGGCAGCGCGCCACCAGGCGTCGATCAGGCCCAGCTCCTCCGGACTGACCTGGCCGCCGCTGCCGGCGTCGGACAGGGAGAGGGTGCTTGTCATGGTTGAAGGGAGATGGTGGACGTTCTCTGCCCATACCTTGTTGAGGATGGCCGGGGCTGACAGCCGAATGTGTGCATCGCTCGGTGGGTTGAAAAGTGCTCGGTAGGGTGCACCATTGCGGATAAGCAAGGATTCCTTCATGAACCACAGCCCCCTCTCCTCCCTCCATCCCAACCCTGGATGGGCGAGCTCACCTGGCATCACCGCCTCCGCCACTGTGCCTCAGGCCTCCAGCACGGTTGGGAAACACTGCATCCTCGAGCTCTACGGCTGCGAGAGCGCCAGGCTCAACGACGAAGCCTTTCTCAGGGACACCATCACCACCGCTGCAAAACGTGCTGGTGCCACCCTGCTCAACCTGATCACCCACC
>JAYKGZ010000077.1:0-12869 GCA_035284925.1 Cyanobacteriota bacterium
CCTTGGCATCCGGACGCTGGCTGAGGATCGAGGGCGGCAGCTCGCTGCCCTCCACCTCAGAGAAATTCACCCCCCCCTGCTCGAGCAGCTCCCCCTGCTTCATCACCCGCGAGCGGCCGCCGCCGCCCTCCGGTCGCTCCCAGCTCTCCTCGGCAAAGCGGCCGCCGCCATCGAGCTGCTCCAGCTCCGCACAGATCGAGTCCTGCAGGCCCATCAGCAGGGCCCTGGCCCGCTGGCGTGAGTCGGCGGGAGGCGCTTCCAGCGACCTGGGGGCCGGTGCACAGGCGGCTCCGGAACCCGCATCGCTGGAGAACTCAGTTCGGGGATGGGAAAGCGGGCCCATCAACTTGCCCATCAACATCCGATTGCCTATCAAGATCCGAATGGCAGCAGCTGAACACGGCACCTCGAACGGCACCAGTGACCCACCCAACCTTTCAGGCGCCAGCCCCGGCGCACAAGGTTTAACCCACGATTGTCATCAGCCGTGGGCATCGGCGAAACCGGCCATCGCCGCAACGTCCTTAGGATCACACCTGTTTCGGAAGCCCCGGATGTCCGCGCCGCAGCAGGCCTCGTCCGAGCAGGTGCTCGCTGCCCTGCGGCCGATCACGGATGCCGGCAGCGGCCGATCCCTGCTCGATCTCGGCTGGATCCAGCAGCCCCGCCTCCAGGGTGACCGGGCCCTGTTCCGCCTCGCCCTCCCCGGTTTCGCCCAGAGCCAGCGTGACCGGATCGCCGCCGAGGCCCGAACGGCGCTGCTCGCCATCGCGGGCATCGACGACGTGCAGATCGAGCTCGGCCAACCGATCGGCGCCGCCGGCCACGGAGAGGGTGGCCACGGCCAGCTGCCCGATCGTCAGCCGATTCCGGGGGTGGCCAAGGTGATCGCCGTGAGCAGCGGCAAGGGCGGTGTGGGCAAGAGCACCGTGGCCGTGAACCTGGCCTGTGCGCTCGCCAGCCGCGGGCTGCGGGTGGGCCTGCTCGACGCCGACATCTATGGCCCCAATGCCCCCACCATGCTCGGTGTGGCCGACCGCACACCGCAGGTGCGGGGCGATGGCGCCGCCCAGGTGCTGATCCCGATCGAGAGCTGTGGCATCGCCATGGTGTCGATGGGTCTGCTGATCGCCGAAAACCAGCCGGTGATCTGGCGCGGCCCGATGCTCAACGGAATCATCCGCCAGTTCCTCTATCAGGTGGACTGGGGAGAACGGGATCTGGTGGTGGTGGATCTGCCACCCGGAACCGGCGATGCCCAGCTCAGCCTGGCCCAGGCGGTGCCGATGGAAGGGGTGATCGTGGTGACGACCCCCCAGGAGGTGTCTCTGGCTGACGCCCGCCGCGGACTGGCGATGTTCCTGCAGATGGGGGTGCGGGTGCTCGGGGTGGTGGAGAACATGAGCGCTTTCATCCCTCCCGATGCCCCGGAGAAGCGCTACGCGATCTTCGGCAGCGGCGGTGGCGGCCGCCTGGCGGCTGAGGCGGAGGTGCCCCTCCTCGCCGAACTGCCTCTGGAGATGCCCGTGAGGGAAGCGGGTGACGCTGGGCGGCCCGTGGTGCTCACAGCGCCGGAGTCCGCCACGGCCCAGGCGTTCCTGGCCCTGGCGGAGCGGATCTGCGCCATCGAACCCGTGCCGGCCTGAGCCGATGATCGGCCTGCCACGGCGTCGTGCGGGCTTCTTCTCCGTACGGGGCAGAAGACGCCCTTCCCTGCTCACGGTGGACTGGGTGCTCTGGGGCGTGCCCTGGGCCATGATCCTGGTAGCCGGAGGGCTGATCGCCAGCACCCAGCGGGAGGCCCCCACCACCGACTGGGACCAGCACTGGGTGACCGCTGCCGTCGGCACCGTGGTGGCCCTGGTGGTGGCCCGTCTGCCGGTGGAGAAGATCCTGCGCTGGCACTGGTGGATCTACGGCCTGATGGTGGCGAGCCTGATCGCTGTGCGGATCATCGGCGTGAGTGCCCTGGGGGCCCAGAGCTGGATCAACATCGGCGGCTTCTACGTTCAGCCCTCGGAGTTCGCCAAACTCGCCGCCATCCTGCTCCTGGCTGATGTGCTCAGCCGCCACCCCGTGGAGCGTCCGGTGGATCTGGTTCGCCCTCTGGCCGTGATCTCCGTGCCGTGGCTGCTGGTGTTCATCCAGCCGGATCTGGGCAGTTCGCTGGTGTTCGGTGCCGTGCTGCTCACGGATCTGTACTGGAGCGGCATGCCGGGGGCCTGGGTGGTGCTGTTGCTCTCCCCCCTGGTGAGCGCGATCGCGGCTGGCACGCTTCCCTGGATCCTGATCGGCTGGATTCCGCTGATGGGGTGGCTCGCCTGGAAGACCCTTCCCTGGAAGCGCACGGCCGCGGTGGTGGTGGTGGCCCTGCAGGGGTTGTTCGCCGTGCTCACCCCCTGGCTCTGGGAGCACGGCCTCAGGCCCCATCAACGGGCCCGACTCACCCTGTTTCTGGATCCGGCCCAGGATCCCCTCGGCGGTGGCTACCACCTGCTCCAGAGCATGGTGGGCATCGGCAGCGGCCAGATGTGGGGCACAGGCCTGCTGCAGGGGGCGCTCACCCGGCTGCGCTTCATCCCTGAGCAACACACCGATTTCATCTTCAGCGCCCTGGGGGAGGAAACCGGCTTCCTGGGCTCGGTGCTGGTGGTGGCCGGTTTCGTGGCTCTCATGGGGCGCCTGCTCCAGATCGCCGGGCGTGCCCGCACCGACCTGGAATCCCTGGTGGTGATGGGCATCAGCGGCATGTTGATGTTTCAGGTGGTGGTGAACATCAACATGACGATCGGCCTGGGACCGATCACGGGCATCCCGCTGCCCTTCCTCAGCTACGGCCGCTCCGCGATGCTCGTGAACTTCCTGGCCCTGGGGCTCTGCGCCTCGGTCGCTCGCCGCGGGCGCGCCGCTGCACCATGGTGAGAACAGCATGGTGAGAACACCCCCCAGCCTGGCGGATCTGCGGGCTCGCCTGGCGGAGGGGGTCCCGGCCGGCCATGGCAACGACGACGCGGTACGCCGCCAGTGGTGGGCTGCCCTGGACACCCTCCAACGGGACATCCTGCTGAAGGAGGGCGACGGCGGACCTCCCTCAGCCGGCCTCTGGCTGGCCTCCCCGCTGCCGGCTCTCTATGAACCGGCGCTGCTGGAACGGCTGCAGGGCTGGGTGTGGGCTCCTGCCGAGCTGGCTGCACTCCTTCCGCCGGGGGGTTCCCTTCTGCCCGGGCAGCGCAGCCGCTCCCAGCTGGCCGGCGGATTCCGGCGCCTGGCCCTCACCAGCGCGGACGGCACCGATCCCGTGCTGGTGGTGATCACAACCGCAGTGCAGGTGGCCCTCTGTCTGGACGGGCCTCCCGAGGCACGGCGGCTGGTGGTGCGCTTCGATCCGGGAGCCCTCAGCACAGCCCTCTCGCTGCTGGATGGGAGGCTGCGCAGCGAGAACGCCCCGGAGGCGGAGAAGCTGCGCCACTGCCTTCAGCAGCTGGGGCCCTTGCGCAGCAATGACCAGCTGGCGCAGCGGTTCTGGCCGCGGCTGGCGGAGCGGCTGGCCTCGATGGCCCCGAGCGTGACGTTGCAACCCCTGATCCAGGCCAGCGGCGGGCCGCCCGCGGCAGCGAGCCACACGGTAAGCAACCGCACGGTCAGCAGCGAACTGGCGCTGCTGGAAGCACTCACCCACGAGGTTCGCACCCCTCTGGCCACCATCCGCACCCTGATCCGTTCCCTGCTGCGCCGCACCGACCTGCCGGATCTGGTGAAGCACCGGCTGGAGCAGATCGATGGGGAGTGCAGCGAGCAGATCGACCGCTTCGGCCTGATCTTCCTGGCGGCCGAACTTCAGGGCCTCCCGGAGCACGCCGGTTCGGCCACCAGCCTGGCCCGCACCGACCTGAGCGCCCTGCTGGAACAGATGGGTGAGCTGTGGCAGCGGCAGCTCACCCGGCGTGGGCTGAGCCTGGAGCTGGTGATCGCGGCCGACCTGCCGGCTGTGCTCAGCGATCCGGTGCGGCTGGAAACCATGCTCGGCGGCCTGGTGGATCGCTTCAGCCGGGGCCTCCCCTCTGGCTCCACCGTGACGGTGAGCCTGCAACCGGCCGGGTCGCGACTGAAGCTGCGTCTGGGCACCAGCGTGGAGACCGCCGGCAGTGGGGGCGACGACACGGCTGCCCAACGGGAGCTGGTGGGCCCGGTGCTCAGCTGGGATCCCACCACCGGCAGCCTGCAGCTGAGTCGTCAGGCCACCCAGCGCCTGTTCGCCCGCCTGGGCGGACGGCTCACCGAACGGGGTGAGCAGGGACTCACCGTGTTCTTTCCAATCTGCTGAAGGCCTGCTTTGTTGACGGGTGTGAAGACTGCACCGGGGCCTCCGGAACCCTCAAAAACGCAGTGCTAGCTTGCCTGCGAATCGGTTCTGCCGGTCCTCTTCTCCAGCACACGTCTCCTGCAAACCTCATGACAGCAACGGCGCTGAGCGGTCAGCTTCCCAAGTACATCGGCAGCACCGGTGGACTGCTGAATGCCGCAGAAACCGAGGAGAAGTACGCAATCACCTGGACCAGCGCCAAGGCGCAGGCCTTTGAGCTTCCCACCGGTGGCGCCGCCGAGATGAACGAAGGCGAGAACATTATGTATTTCGCCCGTAAGGAACAGTGCCTGGCGCTCGGTACCCAGCTGCGCACCAAGTTCAAGCCCCGGATCGAGGATTACAAGATTTATCGGATCTATCCCGGCGGCGACACCGAATTCCTCCATCCCAAGGACGGTGTGTTCCCTGAAAAGGTCAACGAAGGTCGTCCGATGGTGGGGCACAACGCCCGTCGCATCGGCCAGAACGGCAACCCTTCCGCGATCAAGTTTTCCGGGAAGAACACCTTCGATTCCTGAGTGTTGATGCCCGGTCATCCCACCATCGGGGCCTTGGGCCCCATTTTTTTTGTCGGCACGATGGCTGATGCCCAGTTCTGATCGTCCTGGCGGCCCAGGTGCATCGGTCCGGCCCGATCCGGCTTTCCTCCAACAGGTGGAGGAGGGTCATACCTTCGTGCCCCTCTGCCGCCGCTGGCCTGCCGACCTGGAAACGCCGCTCACCACCTGGCTGAAGGTGGGAGCCGGTTCCAGCCACGGCATGCTGCTGGAGTCGGTGGAAGGCGGGGAGCGGATCGGCCGCTGGAGTCTGGTGGCCGCCGATCCGCTCTGGACCCTCACCTGCCGGGGCGATGGCTGTGAGCGGAGCTGGCGGGATGGTCGGCGGGAAACACTCCATGGCAATCCCTTTGCCCTGCTTCAGGAATGTCTGGAGCCGCTCTGCAGTCCGGCCGTCCACGACCTGCCACCCCTGGGCCATCTGTTTGGCTTCTGGGGTTATGAGCTGATCCGCTGGATCGAGCCCACCGTGCCGATTCACGCCGGCGCTCCAGGAGCTCCGCCCGACGGCTGCTGGATGCTGGCCGACAGCCTGTTGGTGTTTGATCAGATCAAACGGCAGATCACCGCCGTGGCCTTCGCCGATCTGAGCCGGGGGCAGGCCCCGGATGCCGCCTACCGGGAGGCCAGCGAGCGGATCAATGCCCTCGAGGAGCGCATGCACGCCCCGCTGCCCGCCAGCGTCACGCCCCTGCGTTGGCATGACGCCAGCGCCACCGAGATCAGGGAGTCGCTGGCGACACGCAGCAACGTGAGTCGGGACCGCTTCGTGGCCGCTGTGCGCAGCGGCGAAGAACACATCGCGGCCGGGGATGTGTTCCAGCTCGTGCTGAGCCAGCGGCTGGAAACCCACGTGAGTTGTGATCCCTTCGATCTCTACCGCAGCCTGCGGATGGTGAATCCCTCGCCCTACATGGCGTTCTTCAACTTCGGAGACTGGTATCTGATCGGCTCGAGCCCCGAGGTGATGGTGAAGGCGGAACCCACAGCCGAGGGAACGGTGCGAGCCTCACTTCGACCGATCGCCGGCACCCGACCCCGTGGAGCCAATGAAGCCGAGGATCGGGCCCTGGAGGCCGACCTGCTCGCCGATCCCAAGGAACGGGCTGAGCATGTGATGCTGGTAGACCTGGGCCGTAACGATCTGGGTCGGGTCTGCCGGCCCGGCACCGTGCGGGTGGGTGAGCTGATGGTGATCGAGCGCTATTCCCACGTGATGCACATCGTGAGCCAGGTGGAAGGCCTGCTGGCCGAGGGCCGCAGCGTGTGGGATCTGCTGATGGCGTCCTTCCCGGCGGGCACGGTGAGCGGCGCCCCCAAGATCCGGGCCATGCAGCTGATCCACGACCTCGAACCCGATGCCCGCGGGCCCTATTCCGGCGTCTATGGCGCTGTGGATCTGGGCGGCGCCCTGAACACGGCCATCACCATCCGCACCATGGTGGTGCTGCCCGATCCGCAAGGAGGCTGGCGGGTGCAGGTGCAGGCCGGTGCCGGGGTGGTGGCGGATTCCCAGCCTGAGCTGGAGTATGAGGAAACCCTGAACAAGGCCCGCGGCATGCTCAAGGCCCTGGCCTGTCTTCTCTGAGGGCGCGCCGATGACCACCCCGCTGCTGCTGAAGGGCTTTGAGGTGGAGATGTACACCGGCCGGCCCGATGGCACGGTGGTTGGTTGCGCGGCGGATGCCGCCCGCGAGCTGCCGGGCTTCGTGACCGAGCCCGACCAGCGCAACCTCGAATACGTCACTCCCCCGGCCAGCAGCTACCAGCAGCAGCTGAAGCTGCTGCTCACGCCCCGGCAACAGCTCCGACCGTGGCTCGCCCGTCGAGGGCTCACCCTGCTGCCCGGCAGCACCCTGAGCACCGGCGACAGCTCCCGCTTCGAGCGGTCAGACCCAGCGAACCCGTATCACGCCTACATCGAGCACTCCTACGGCACCCGCGTCGTCACGGCCAGCGTTCACCTCAACCTCGGCCTCACCCCGGAAGCGGGCTTCACGTCGATGGAGCAGCTGTTCGCCGCCCTGAGGCTGCTGCGCTGCGAAGGGGCGCTGCTGCTGTCGCTCTCGGCCAGTTCCCCCTTCCTCGACGGGCAGCCGGGTGGTGCCCACTCCCTGCGTTGGCTCCAGTTCCCGCTCACACCTCCCCAGGTGCCGCTGTTCATCAGCCATCAGCACTACATCGACTGGATGGAGGCCCAGCTGGCCAGCGGCACGATGCAGAACGTGCGGCATCTATGGACATCCGTACGCCCGAACGGTGAGCACCGCCCCCACGATCTCAACCGCCTGGAGATCCGGATCTGCGACCTGGCGGCCGATCCGAGCCTGTTACTGGCGATCATGGCGTTCGCCGAACTCCGGATCCATCGGTTGCTGAGGGATCCACGCGGCGAGGATCCCCTGATCGCCAGCAGCCTCCAGGCCGATGCGCTGGCAGCGCTGGCTGATGCGAATGACCGGGCGGCGGCCCGATCAAGCCTGGATGCCGAGCTGCACCACTGGCGCGATGGCCGGGTGATCAGCTGTCGCCACTGGCTGGCCGATGTGCTGGAGGATCTGGTGCCGCTGGCTGCCGAGCTGCAGCTCACATCAGCCCTGGAGCAACTGCAGGCCGTGCTGGTGGAGGGGAACGTCTCGCAACAGTGGCTGGAGCGGTTCCAGCGCGGCGAATCCATTGCCGCCATCATCGCCTCCGAAGCCACCGCTCTGGAGTTGCGGGAACGGGCGCTGGCGGCTGCGGTCGCAACAGATCCGACCCCTGCCCCTTTGGGATGATCATGGATTCCACCGCATCGCGGTTTGCCTCCATGGGGCAGCACATGTCAGCCAGCTCTGTCCCCCCCTCCCCTTCATCGGTGTCCACGGTGATCGCTCCTCCGGAACCGTCGCCTCGGGCCACACGGCTTCTCGGCGAACGGATGGAGCTGGTGGAAGACCTCTGGCAGGAGGTGCTGCGCAGCGAATGTCCGCCAGGGCAGGCTGAACGTCTGCTGAAGCTGAAGCAACTCAGCGATCCCACCGGCGAAGGCGACGGCAGCATCGACACCGATGCCATCGTGCAACTGATCCGTGAGATGGATCTGGCCGAAGCGATCGCCGCCGCCCGGGCCTTCTCCCTTTACTTCCAGCTGGTGAACATCCTCGAGCAGCACATCGAGGAGGACACCTATCTCGACAGTCTGAAAACCAGCGGCGAGCCGGTCTGCACCGATCCATTCCTGCCGCCCCTCGCCAGCCAGAGCGAACCGGCCACCTTCCGTCAGTTGTTCGGCCGGCTACGGGCCCTCAACCTTCCCCCCGCCAAGATCGAAACCCTTCTGCGCGACCTGGATCTGCGCCTGGTGTTCACGGCCCATCCCACCGAGATCGTGCGCCACACCGTGCGTCACAAGCAGCGGCGGGTGGCGGCACTGATCCACCGACTGGAGCCCGACCCACTCCTGAACGCGGTGGAGCGCCGCAGCCTCCGCCTTCAGCTGGAGGAGGAGATCCGACTGTGGTGGCGCACCGATGAACTGCACCAGTTCAAACCGACCGTGCTCGATGAGGTGGACTACGCCCTCCACTACTTCCAGCAGGTGCTGTTCGATGCGATGCCCCATCTGCGTCAACGCATCCGGGCGGCCCTGAGCTCCAGTTATCCGGATGTGGTGCCGCCCCGCGATGCCTTCTGCAGTTTCGGCTCCTGGGTGGGATCCGACCGTGACGGCAACCCATCGGTGACACCGGAGATCACCTGGCGGACAGCCTGCTTTCAACGTCAGCTGATGCTGAAGCGCTATCTGGCCTCGGTGGCTGATCTTCGCGACCAGCTCAGCATCTCGATGCAGTGGAGCCAGGTGAGCTCGACCCTGCTGGAGTCGCTGGAAATGGATCGGCTCCGCTTCCCGGAGATCTACGAAGAGCGTGCCGCCCGCTATCGCCTGGAGCCCTACCGCCTCAAGCTCAGCTACATCCATGAGCGGCTGCGCCTCACCCTGGATCGCAACGACCGGCTGGCCCAGGCCGGCTGGGAGACCCCCTGTGATGGACCTCTGGTGATGCCCCTCCTCAGCGGAGGTGCGGCGGCGATCAACAGCAGCAACGCCCAGGAGCTGCACTACGCCACCGTGGACGAGTTCCGCAGCGACCTGGAGCTGATCCAGCAGAGCATGGAGGGCACCGGGCTGAGCTGCGAGGCCCTGCAACACCTGATCAGCCAGGTGCAAATCTTTGCCTTCTGCCTGGCCAGCCTCGACATCCGTCAGGAGAGCACGCGTCACAGCGACGCCATCGACGAGCTCAGCCGCTACCTGCAGCTACCAGTGCCCTACGCCGAGATGGCGGAGGAGCAACGGGTGGACTGGCTGTTCACCGAACTCCAGACCCGACGCCCGCTGCTGCCCACCGCAGCCCAGTGGACCCCGGCCACCGCCGAGACCTTTGCCGTGTTCCGGATGCTGCAGCGACTGCAGCAGGAGTTCGGCCGGCGGATCTGCCGCACCTACGTGATCTCGATGAGTCACACGGTGTCGGATCTGCTGGAGGTGTTGCTGCTGGCCAAGGAAGCCGGCCTGGTGGATCCCCAGGCCCATCGCTCCAGCCTGCTGGTGGTGCCCCTGTTCGAAACGGTGGAAGACCTCCAGGGCGCCCCAACCGTGATGGATCGCCTGCTGGGCGATGGCTTCTACCGGCAGCTGCTGAGCGGACCGGAGGCCGACCAGCCCCTGCAGGAGGTGATGCTCGGCTATTCCGACAGCAATAAGGACTCCGGCTTTCTCTCCAGCAACTGGGAGATCCACAAGGCCCAGATCGCCCTGCAGCGGCTGGCGACGGCCCATGGCGTGGCCTTGCGCATCTTCCATGGACGCGGCGGGTCGGTGGGCCGAGGTGGGGGGCCCGCTTACCAGGCGATCCTGGCCCAACCCAGTGGCACCCTCAGCGGCCGGATCAAGATCACCGAGCAGGGCGAGGTGCTGGCCTCGAAATATGCCCTGCCGGAGCTGGCTCTCTACAACCTGGAGACGGTCACCACCGCCGTGATCCAGAACAGTCTGGTGAGCACCCCGGTGGACAGCACCCCCAGCTGGAACGAGCTGATGGGTCGACTGGCGGCGCGCTCCCGCGACTTCTACCGCCAGCTGGTGCACGACAACCCGGATCTGGTGGCTTTCTTCCAGCAGTGCACCCCGATCGAGGAGATCAGCAAGCTCCAGATCTCCAGCAGGCCGGCCCGGCGCAAGGGTGGGGCCAAGGATCTCTCCAGCCTGCGGGCCATTCCGTGGGTGTTCGGCTGGACCCAGAGCCGCTTTCTTCTGCCCAGCTGGTTCGGAGTGGGGGCGGCTCTGCGGGAGGAACTCGACCGTGATCCAGAACAGCTGGAGCTGATGCAGCTGCTGTACCAGCGCTGGCCGTTCTTCCGCATGCTGATCTCGAGGGTGGAGATGACGCTCTCCAAGGTCGACATCGACCTGGCCCATCACTACGTGGAATCGCTCGGGCGCAAGGACCGACGCGAGGCGTTCGAAGCCATCTTTCAGACCATCGCGGCTGAATTCAGCCTCACCCGCGATCTGGTGCTGGCCGTGACCGGCCACCAGCGGCTGCTGGACGGCGAGCCGGCTCTTCAGCTGTCGGTGGATCTGCGCAACCGCACGATTGTGCCTCTGGGTTATCTCCAGGTGGCCCTGCTGCGGCGGCTGCGTGACCAGAACCGCCAGCCGCCGATGAGCGAGACCGCGGCCGACAGCAGCGATGACGGCCGCACCTACAGCCGCAGCGAACTGCTGCGGGGCGCTCTGCTTACGATCAACGGCATCGCTGCCGGCATGCGCAACACCGGCTGATGCCGCTCCAGCCCTGAACTCCCTGTTGATCCCCTTCCGCAGTCAGCCGTCCGTCCCTCGCCTGCCGGAGGGCTACACCCTGCTGGAGAGCCCCCAACCCCAGCCGGAGGCGCTCAACCGTCTGCTGAGCCTGATGGGAGATCCAACCCGCAGCCCGGAACGCTGGGAGCTGGTGCTCGAACGCAGCCTCTGGCATCTGGCCGTCCTGAATCCGGAGGAGCAATGGGTGGGCTTCATCCGAGCCACCAGCGATCGGGCCCTCAACGCCAATCTGTGGGATCTCAGTGCCGATCCGGGCGACGTTCACCAGTCAGCCGTGCTGATGGTGCTGGTGCATGGGGCCCTCACCCGGTTGCGGCGCGAGCTGGGCGGCTGCAGCATTTCCCTCTCGGCCCCCCCTGAGGCGATCGGAGCGCTGGAGCGTCATGGGTTTCTGGTTGACCCCGGAGGAATCCGGGCCATGGGGCTGAAGCTGAACGCCGGCTGACTGCCGCAGCCAGGCCGCAAGAAAAAACCCCCCGCCTGGGCGGGAGGTGAGGAAGGGAGGATCGTCACAACGAGCATGGAGGGACTCGAACCCCCGACACTCAGAACCGGAATCTGATGCTCTATCCAACTGAGCTACATGCCCAAAGCCCTGGCCACCCACTGGTGTGGTTACCAACGGTGTGGAGACGCACGGGTGGGGCTCCGTTCCTCAAGCCCTACCTTAACGGCTCACCGCCTCCGTCCCATCGGCCGTCCGATCCGGCTGGAACAGCTTCAGCTTCAGCAGTTCCGCAACATCGAGCGGCTTGAGCTGGCCCTCGAGGCACCACGGCTGCTGGTGGTGGGGCCAAACGGCGAGGGCAAATCGAACCTGCTGGAGGCGGTGGAGCTGCTGGGCAGTTTGCGCTCCCATCGCTGCAGCGCCGATCGCGACCTGATCCGCCACGGTGAAGCCACCAGCCTGCTGCGGGCCCGCACGGCCGGTGACGACTGGCTTCAGCTGGAGCTGCGGCGCAGTGGCGGACGCCGCGCCCAGCGCAACGGCAAACAGCTGGAACGTCAGCAGGATCTGCTGGGCACCCTGCGCTGTGTTGGTTTCAGTGCCCTCGATCTGGAGCTGGTGCGTGGCGAACCGGCAGCGCGGCGCCAATGGCTGGATCGGGTGGTGCTGCAGCTGGAACCGCTCTATGCGGAGCTGCTGAGCCGCTACGGCAGGCTGCTGCGTCAGCGCAGTCAGCTGCTGCGCCGCGCCCTGGCCGGCCGCGACCTCGAGGGCTTGCTGGATGCCTTCGATCTTCAGATGGCCAGCATCGGCACCCGGCTGCATCGCCGCCGGGCCAGGGCCCTCAGGCGCCTGGAGCCCCTGGCGCGCCAGTGGCAGCAGCAGCTGGGCGGTGGCCGGGAACAGCTGGAGATCGGTTACCGCAGCGGCACGGGGCTGGCTGCGGATGACAGCGAGGAGTCATGGCGGGCCCTGCTGAGCGAGCAGCTGCTAGCCCAGCGGGCCGAGGAACAGCGCTTGGGGTTCTGCTCGGCTGGGCCCCATCGCGATGAAATCGACCTGTTGCTGGCCGGTGACCTGGCGCGCCGCTATGCCTCGGCCGGACAACAGCGCACCCTGGTGCTGGCCCTCAAACTGGCGGAGCTGGAACTGGTCGCGGAGGTGGTGGGGGAGCCGCCCCTGCTTCTGCTCGATGATGTGCTCGCAGAACTCGACCCCTCACGCCAGCAGCAGCTCCTGGCCGCTGTGGGTCGTGACCACCAGTGCCTGGTGAGCGCCACCCATGTGGAGGCCTTCGGAGCGGGTTGGCGGGAGGCCAGCCAGCTGGTGCACATGCAGGCAGGAAGGCTTGTTCACAACTGAGTGGATGAGCAGCGTATGTTGGTCAGCTTGTGCGTCCGGCTTCGATGACCCAGAGCCTGCCCTGCCTCCATCCCAACCCGGGATGGAACGGAGCTCTCCCCAGCGCTTCCTTCCCCCTGTCGGCCTCCGGCACGGTGGGCAAACACTGCATCCTCGAGCTCTACGGCTGCGAGAGCGCCAGGCTCAACGACGAAGCCTTTCTCAGGGACACCATCACCACCGCTGCAAAACGTGCTGGTGCCACCCTGCTCAACCTGATCACCCACC
>JAYKGZ010000078.1:0-25711 GCA_035284925.1 Cyanobacteriota bacterium
ACCACGGTGCTGGCCCAGCAGCACTGGCGCTCGCTCTCGGAGCGCTTCGCCCCCTATCCGATCAAGGTGAGCCTGCTCAATCGCTTCCGCACCGCCGGCGAGCGCAAGGTGATCCAGGAGGGCCTGAGCGAAGGCACGGTGGACGTGGTGGTGGGCACCCACCAGCTGCTCTCCAAGGGCACCAACTTCAAGCAGCTGGGGCTGCTGGTGGTGGATGAGGAGCAGCGCTTCGGCGTGAATCAGAAGGAGAAGATCAAGGTGCTGCGCAAGGACGTGGACGTGCTGACACTCAGCGCCACACCGATTCCGCGCACCCTCTACATGAGCCTCTCGGGCGTGCGCGAGATGAGCCTGATCACCACGCCGCCGCCGCTGCGCCGGCCGATCAAGACGCACCTGGCCGCGCTGGATGAGGAGGCGGTGCGCAGCGCCATCCGCCAGGAACTGGATCGCGGCGGCCAGATCTTCTACGTGGTGCCGCGGGTGGAGGGCATCGAGGAGGTGGCTGAGCGGCTGCGGCTGATGATCCCCGGCCTGCGGCTGCTGGTGGCCCACGGCCAGATGGCCGAGGGCGAGCTGGAAAGCGCGATGGTGGCCTTCAATGCCGGCGAAGCCGATCTGATGCTCTGCACCACGATCGTGGAGAGCGGCCTCGACATCCCGCGCGTCAACACGATCCTGATCGAGGACGCCCACAAATTCGGCCTGGCCCAGCTGTATCAGCTGCGCGGCCGCGTGGGCCGCAGCGGCATCCAGGCCCACGCCTGGCTCTTCTATCCCGGTGATGCCTCCCTGAGCGAAGCGGCGCGGCAGCGGCTGCGGGCGATTCAGGAATTCGCGCAACTGGGCAGCGGCTATCAGCTGGCCATGCGCGACATGGAGATCCGCGGCGTGGGCAACCTATTGGGGGTGGAGCAGAGCGGCCAGATGGAAACGATCGGCTTCGATCTCTATATGGAGATGCTGCAGGAATGCCTGGCGGAGATCCAGGGCCAGGACATCCCCACGGTGGAGGACACCCAGATCGACCTCCCGATTACCGCCTTCATCCCCGGAGATTGGATTGCTGACAACGATGAGAAGATGGCGGCGTACCGCGCCGCTGCCGACTGCGGCAGCCCCGAGAGGCTGCTGCAGCTTGCCGTCGACTGGGTCGACCGCTACGGCCCTCTTCCGGCGCCGGTGATCGCCCTGTTGCAGCTGATGGAGCTGAAGCTGTTGGCCAGGCGCTGCGGCTTCTCGCGGATCAAACCCGACAAACCCAACATCGCGCTGGAAACCCCGATGGAGGAACCCGCCTTCCGGTTGCTTCGCCAGGGTCTGCCCCAGCACCTGCACGGGCGATTGGTGTATCAGGGGGGTACCGGCAGCACCGCCAGGGTGCTGGCCCGCGGCCTCGGGGTGTTGCCGATCGAGAAGCAGCTGGAGGAGCTCAAGAACTGGCTGGAGCTCATGGCTGCTCAGATTCCCGGTGCTGACGGGTTCAACGACGCTCAGCGCGCGGAGCGGGAGGCGGCTCAGAACGAGGCGGTGGTGGCGGTGTGAGGGCGGCCGCCTTTGCCGGCAACCTGCCGCCACATCCCTCAAACTTCCGTTACAATTGTGAGAACTTCCGTAACGAGTTCCATGGGCGAGGTCATCGATCTGGGTTCGGGGTTCTCTGGCGGTATCAGCCTGATTTCAGGGGTCCTGAGCCTGCTCGCCCTTGGTCTTTATGCCCTGATGCAGGGCGACACCGGCAATAACGATGATGACGACTCCAGCCCTGGTGGCGGCCTGATGCAGCCTGTGGCCTGATCGCTCTCAGCTATCGAGGTTGCCGTTCCGATAAGCGGCGGGCACCACGACAAGGAACAGCCACCACCACAGCAGCACTCCAGTTCCCAGAACCGTGCTCAGCCACCAGCGTTGAAACAGCCACCAGCTTGATCCCACCACCAGCAAGCCCGTCAGGACAATCGACCAGGGCTGACACCACCAGGGTTTGATCGCCCAGATCGATCGCTCTGACGGCGGTTGATCCGGTTTGTTCAACGATCGCCGCTCGGCAGGGCAGCCGGCAGGTTGGACGACCCAGGCACATAGGCATTTTCCTGATGGCCGGCTGTACGCACCCGTTTGGACAGGGTGGACTCCGCCACCCGGTACTGGCTGTCCTTGCGGGTGCCCAGATCTTCGACGGTGAGTCGCTGGGCCTCAGCCTCTCCCATCTTCACCGCCACATCCGGATCGATGCCGTGCTTGTGGATGTCGCGGCCACGGGGGGTGAGGTATTTGGCGATGGTCACCGTCATCCCCGAGCCATCGGAGAGGGGCCGCACCAGCTGCACCAATCCTTTGCCGAAGGTCTTCTGGCCCACGAGCACGGCCCGGTTGTTGTCCTGCAGGGCCCCTGAAAGGATCTCGCTGGCGCTGGCTGATCCCTCATTCACCAGGATCACCAGTGGCTTGGCGGTGAGCGCACGACCGGTGGCGCGCTTCACATCGGTGATCCCGTCGCGGGTCTTGGTGGACACGATCATGCCCTCATTCAGCCACTGCCGGGCGATCTCGATGCTGGCGGCCAGCAGCCCGCCCGGGTTGCTGCGCAGGTCGAGGACATAACCCTGGGCACCCTTGGACTCAAGATCCTGGACCGCCTTGCGCATGTCCGTGGCCGCCGTGGCATTGAACTGCTTGAGGCGGATGTAACCCACCTTCATGCCATCACTTGTGGTGTTGAGCTGGTGATTCACGGCATGGATCTCAATCCGTTCCCGCACCAGCTTCAGCTCGATCGGCTGGCCCTTGCGCATCAGATCGAGCACCACCGAAGTGCCGGCCTGACCGCGGATGAGCTTCACCGCATCCTCGGTGCTCATGCCCTTGGTGGTCTTGCCGTCGATGGCTGTGATGACATCCTTAGGCATCACCCCCGCTCGGGAGGCGGGCGAGCCCTCAATCGGGCTCACCACCACCAGCTGTTTGGTTTCTTTGTCCAGCGAAAGCTGAATGCCCACCCCGGACAACTCACCGGAGGTGTCGATCTGCATTTCCTTGAATTCCCGTGGATCAAGGAAGCGGGTGTAGGGATCATCCAGGGAGGCCAGCATGCCTCGGATCGCCTCGTAGGCATCCTTGGAGCTGTTGTAACTCTTGGCCAGCACTTCGCGCCGCAGGCTGCGCCAGCGCTCAGGGGTGTACTTACCGTTGATGTCCAGATAGTCCCGGAAGACGATCTGCCAGGCCTGATCCATCACCTCCTTGGGGCTATCGCTGATCCGCGAGGCCCCTCCGGGCGGGGTGACCATCTCACGGGCGAGGACTGCGGTTGCGGCGCAGGTTCCAACCGTGACCAGTGCGAGCAGGCCCGTGCGTGCCCTGGCCATCCGTGTCAGCCCCCGTTGTGCAGTTGATCCAGTAACACCGTAGCGGCAGAAGCCTCCCTGATGACAGGGCTCAGGGATCAACCCAGCGACCGTCCTCACGGATCAGGGCGATCAGGGCCTCCACGCCCTCGGCTTCTGATACCCGGCGGATCTCTTCACGGCCCCGGTAAAGGGAGATGGTGCCGGGGGTCTTGCCCACATAGCCGTAGTCGGCATCAGCCATTTCCCCCGGGCCATTCACGATGCAGCCCATCACGGCGATGTCGAGGCCGGTGAGGTGGGCGGTAGCGGCACGCACCCTGTGCAGCACCTCTTCCAGGTTGAACAGGGTGCGGCCGCAGCTGGGACAGGCCACGTACTCCACCATGGTTTTGCGCAGCCCGAGCGCCTGCAGAATCGAGTAGCAAACCGGGATCTCCTTTTCCGGCGCCTCGGTGAGGGACACGCGGATCGTGTCGCCGATCCCCTCGGAGAGCAGGGTGGCGATCCCGGCCGTGCTCTTGATCCGGCCGTAGTCGCCATCACCTGCCTCGGTCACCCCCAGATGCAAGGGATAGTGGTAGCCCTCGGCATCCAGCCGATCGGCCATCATCCGGTAGGCCGCCAGCATCACCGGCGCCCGGGAGGCCTTCATCGACACCACGATGTTGTGGAAGTCGAGCCGGTCACAGATCTGGATGAATTCCAGGGCGCTCTGCACCATCCCCAGCGGCGTATCGCCATAGGTGAACAGCATCCGTTCAGCCAGCGAGCCGTGGTTCACCCCGATCCGCAGCGCTTTGTCCTGGGCCTTGAGCAGGCTTACGAGGGGCTCAAGCGTCTCGGCGATCCGTTCGCCGATGGCGGCGAACTCCTCCGGACCGAACTCGCTGCGATCGGGATCGGGCTTGTCGAACACATAGAGCCCGGGATTGATGCGTACCTTGTCGACGTGCTGGGCCACCTCCAGGGCGATCTTCATGCCGTTGTGGTGCACATCGGCCACCAGCGGCACGGGCTGGTAGCTGTCTTCGAGGCGCCGACGGATCTCCCCCATCGCCTTGGCATGGGCCAGTGAGGGGACGGTGACACGCACGATCTCGCAGCCCGCCTCGTGCAGGCGCCGGATGCCGGCGGTGGCCCCCTCGATATCGAGGGTGTCCTCGTTGATCATCGACTGCACCACCACCGGGTGCTCGCTGCCGATCCAGACATCACCGACCCGCACACTGCGGGTTCTACGACGACGAATGGTGGTGGCGTAGCGGGGGCTGTCGGCCCAGGCGGTGTCAACGGCGTCAGGGCGGGCCAGGGTGCCGGTCATGGCGGGATGGGCCGGAAGTGAGTTCAAGCCTGTCACACAATCACAAGCTGTCGGCGGGCTCCAAGGCGGCGGCCCCAGGATGGAGCTCGTAAGGGCTAACAGGGGTAGCGATGGGGAGTTTGCCCGGAATCCCAGGTTATGATAATTATAATGGGTACGACGATGACCAACCGTAATGCTTCACGTCAGCCAGCTCGATAGAGGCAGCGCAGCACGTTTCAATTCTTCCCATGTAGTGCATGTGCCCTTGGGCAATAGCCGGCATCTGATCACTCTTAGCGGCATCGTCACTCTGGACTACAAGTCCGCCCACCCGGCTCAACGTCAATCCAAATCCACGGGCTGGGATTTTGAAGATCTACAGCTTGATCTGCTACTTCCTTCAGAACTCACGACGGGGGAGCAAAGTCTTCGCCTCGAACAATGTGCCCCCCTGGTGACGATCAATGCGATTGGGGGTGTCTCCACCGTTGGATGGGCTGTCAACGCCTGCCAAGGGCCCGAAGAAATCGAGTTAGCAAAGGTCTTGCCCATCCGCGCCAGGATCGGGGTGTTCAACACCGGGGAAATTCTGCACTCCATCGGCTATCACGTCACTTTGACGGCCCTGTCCGTTGCCTCCTGAGGGGACTCCCGTATCGGCATCAACCGCCGTCCCGGCATCCCATCTGCATCGCTGGTCGTTCACTGGCAGCGCAGGCGAGCTGCCAGTGCCTGTCATAGCGGAGGCGAGCGAGGGAGCCGCCCCTGGGCGAAGCGCAGATCACCGCTCTGCTGCATTCCCTCATGGCCGCAGGATCGACAGCGTTGACGTGGTGAATCCGCCTACAGCCCATCCAGCCGTCGCCGCACGTCCTGGAGGTCCTGCCAGGTGAGCCATTTCGGGCTGCCCTGTTCCCGCGATGGATTCCTCAGCAGATAGGAGGGGTGGAAGATCGGCATCAGCCAGCGCCCCTCAAGCCCTGCCCCGCTGCCCTGGCGCCACTGCCCCCGCAGGCGTGTGATCCCCCCCTTCACCCCCAGAACTCCCTCCATCGCGGTAGCACCGGCGAGCAGGATCACGGCCGGATCCACCAGGGCGATCTGCTGATCCAGCCAGGGCCGGCAGGCCGCCATCTCCTCCGGCGTTGGTCTGCGGTTGTCGGGGGGGCGACACTTCACCACGTTGCACACGTAGGCATCGCGGTTGGTGTCGATCCCCACGCTCTCAAACATCTGATCGAGCAGCTGGCCGGCCCGACCCACGAACGGCAGACCGCTGGCATCCTCCTGGGCGCCGGGGCCCTCGCCGATCACCATCAGGGAAGCCCCTGGTCTGCCACGGCTCACCACCACCTGGTTGCGGCCCTGGGCGAGCCCGCAGCGCCGGCAGCGGCTGCAGGCCTCGGCGAGGGCATCCAGATCCTGGCCTGGTTGTTGGGATCCGAACAGTTCGCCCTGCTGCATGGCTGCGGCGTAGAGGATCAGGCCCTCTGCATCCTGACCGACTGATTCGTTGCCATGGGCGTTCAACCGGCACGGGCATGAGGCAGGATGGCCAAACAGCCAGTGAGGTGGCCGCAGCAATGCTCTCTGCCCGCGCACGGGCGCTGCAGCCCTCCCTCACCCTGGCCATCGCTGCTCGCGCCCGCGCCCTCAAAGCCGACGGACGAGACGTCTGCAGCCTCAGTGCTGGCGAGCCTGATTTCGATACCCCGGCTTTCATCCGTGAGGCAGCGGTGCGGGCCCTGGAGGCCGGTCATACCCGCTACGGCCCGGCCGCCGGTGAACCGGCCCTGCGGGAGGCCATCGCCGCCAAGCTCAGCCACGAGAACGGAGTGCCTACCACCAGCGAGCAGGTGCTGGTCACCAACGGGGGTAAGCAGGCGCTCTACAACCTGTTTCAGGTGCTGCTCGAGCCCGGCGATAACCTGCTTCTGCCCTCGCCCCACTGGCTGAGCTACCCCGACATCGCGGCCCTGGCCGGTGCCGCCACGATCACCATCCCCGGCAGCGCCGCCAACGGCTTTCACCTGGATCCCCAGGCTCTGGAGGCTGCGATCACTCCCCGCTGCAAGCTGCTGGTGATCAACAGCCCCGGCAACCCAACCGGCGCCGTGCTCAACCGGGAGGAACTGGAAGCGATCGCAGCGGTGCTGCGCCGCCATCCACAGCTGGCGGTGGTCTGCGATGAGATCTATGAGTTCCTCACCGCACCCGGCCATCTCCACCACAGCCTGGCCAGCCTGGCTCCGGATCTGGCCGAGCGGATCTTCATCGTGGGGGGGTGCGCCAAGGGCTGGGCGATGACGGGTTGGCGCATCGGCTGGCTCGCCGGCAATACCGAGGTGGTGAAAGCTGCCAGTGCTCTCCAGAGCCAGAGCACCAGCAATGTGTGCACCTTCGCCCAGTACGGGGCCCTGGCGGCGGTGAGCGGATCCCGGGAGTGTGTGCAGGCGATGGCCGCCAGCTTCAACCAGCGGCGGGCGCAGCTGAGTGCCGGGCTGCTCTCCATCCCCGGCATCCGCCTGCGGCCGCCCGAAGGCGCCTTCTATGCCTTCCCAGACGTGAGTGACCACGGTCTCGATTCGGTTTCGCTCTCCAATCGACTTCTCGACGAGGTGGGGCTGGCGGTGGTGCCAGGTAAGGCCTTCGGCGACGACCACTGCATCCGCCTCTCCTGCGCGGCTTCTGCTGAGAGCATCGACGACGGTCTGGGGCGCCTGGAGCGTTTCCTGGCCGCGTTGTGATTCCCATTTCCTTTCCATGCGCGTTCGAGAACGTCTGACCGCCGTGCTGGCGGGCCTCTCTCTGGCCCTCCTGCCGGCGGTCCTTCCCACCCTCCCCAGCGCCGTCCGGGCGCAGAGCAGCTCAGGGTCAGCGCAGACCAAGGGCCTCAGGCTGCTGCGGATCGGCGCCATCCCCGACCAGAACCCCGAGAAGCTGAACCGCCTCTACGGGCTGGTGGCCAGCGAACTCGCCCAGCAGCTGGGCGTCACGGTGAAGTACGTGCCGGTCACCGACTACGCGGCGGCCGTGAGCGCCTTCCGCACCGGTGATCTCGATCTGGTCTGGTTCGGGGGCCTCACCGGCGTGCAGGCGAGTCTTCAGAAGCCGGGCGCCCGGATGCTGGCCCAGCGCGACATCGACGCGCAGTTCTACAGCGTGTTCATCGCCAATCCCCGGAGCGGCCTGAAGCCGATCCGCTCGATCAACCAGCTCACCGCACTCAAGGGCAAGCGCTTCACCTTCGGTTCGGAGAGCTCCACCTCAGGGCGGCTGATGCCCCAGTACTTCCTCAGCCAGGCGGGCGTGAAGCTGAAAGACTTCGCCGGTGGAGCGCCCGGATTCAGCGGCAGCCATGACGCCACCATCGCGCTGGTGCAGAGCGGTGCCTACGACGCCGGCGCAGTGAACGAACAGGTGTGGAAGGCCAATCTGCGCAGCGGCAAGGCCAACCGCAGCAAGGTGTTCCAGATCTGGCGCACCCCCCCTTACCCCGACTACCTCTGGCTGGCCCAGCCCAATCTGGACCAACGCTTCGGCAAGGGCTTCACCCTGAAGCTCCAGAGGGCGATCATTGCCTGGCGGCCCAGTGATCCCCAGCAGAGAGTGATTCTGGGCCTGTTCGGTGCCCAGCAGTTCACCTCCGTGAACCCGGCGGAGTATCAGCAGATCGAGAAGGTGGGCCGCCAGATCGGAAAGATCCGCTGAAGGGGTCCATGGAGCCGATCTGGCGCAGGGCTCAGGTGAGCAGCAGTCTGTCCACGAATTGTCGCCAGCTGAGGCCCTCGGGAGAGCGTGCAAACAGCGCGCTCTCCTCCGCAGCATCGAGGGGACGTACCCCCACGCTGGTGAGCAGCCGCCTGAGCTCGGCGGGATCGAGCCGGTCGTTGCCGTTGCCATCCACCGGCAGCAGATAGGTGAGCAGACGGCCCTCCCCCAGCCGCAGGCGCTGGAGGCGGAGCATCAGTTCAGCGAACTCCTCAGCGTCCACCCGGCCATTGCCATCGAGGTCCATGGCCGTCAGCACGTCGGTGAGCTGGACCGCCAGCTCACCCCGATCGCCCGAGGCCCCGGGATCGAGCCGCAGACCCTCCAGCAGCTCCGCCGCGCTGATCGACCCGTTGCCATCGCGGTCGAGACGCTGAAACAACACCGAGATCTTCTGGCGGGTGAGCACCGGCACCCGCCCGGCCAGCAGGGCCCGCCGCTGACCGGTGAGCGCCAGGTGCAGGTTGCGGCGGAAATCGCTGAGCAAGGCGCGGGCCAGCACAAACCGCTGCCGATGCTCCTCGGGTGTCACGATCGCGTGGAGCGACACCGGGATCAGTGCCGGGAGGGCTCGGCGCACCACAAGCTGCAACAGCCAGGTGGCGAGAACAAAGGCCAGCGTGAACGACGGCCAGTCCTGCAGGGCGCTGAAGCTCCACAGCGCCTGAAACAGCGTCGCCAGCGCCGCCCCGGCCAGGGCCACCGCCAGGCTGCCGAGGCTGGGGGCATAGAAGATCCCCCCCAGGGCGATCGCCACCAGAACGCCGTTGTAACCCCAGAGGCCCTGGGCCACGGCCTCAGGCGGGGCACCGAACAGAAGGCCGCTGCCCATCCCCACCAGGGCACCGAGCAGGCCGAGGCCGGCGGCCAGCGGGCTGGCCAGGGCGATCGAGAACAGCACCAGCAGGCCACTCCAGAGGTTGGAGCAGAGGAACACCTGGCCGATCGAGCGGGGCAACCCCAGGGCCAGGGCCAGCCAGGCTTCAGACAGCGGCGGCGGCGCCATCGGCTCGGCCAGGGCCAGGGCGGAGCCGGTTCCGAACGTGCCCACGGCCAGCAGGGCCCAGGTGATCAGACAGAACGGCAGGGTGAGCGGCGGCAGGTCGAGCAGGCGGTGCAGGCTGCGCCGCAACCCTTCCAGCAGCAGGGTGCTCAAGGCTCCCCCCGCCAGCACCAGGGCAGCCCAGGCCAGGGCGGCCAGGGGGGTTCCCAGGTGGGCGACGGCCGCTACCGCGCAGCCCACCAGCGCGCCGTTGAAGCCGTAGATGCCCTCCTGGCGCAGGGCCTGCTCCAGGCCCAGGCGGCTTGCGGCGCCATGGGCGGCGGCGGTGCCGAGCAGCGCCAGCAGGGCCGTCCAGGGCGACTGGGCCAGGAAGGCCAGCAGCAGCACCAGGCCGCTCACCGGGTTGTTGATGAAGATCACCTGGGCCAGGCTCCGTAGCCCTCCCAGCACCGACGGCAGGCCGGGATGGAGGCCACGGGCCGGTGCGTGGAGCCCATGCAGGGTGCCGCTGGTGGGGAGCAGCCGCTGCAGCCGGGTGGGCAGCGATACGGGAGGCTGGAGCACCCCCTTCAGCAGGTCGAAGGCGGAATCCGGAACGGTGTCCATCGCCTAGAGGCGGGCGTCGAGCACCTCTAACACCTCCTGATAAAGACCCAGCGACAGTTCCGCCAGGTTGTTGAGGGAGTCGAGATGGGGATTGATCTCACAGATCTCCCAGCAGCAGACGCGGGGATCGGCCAGCAGGACACGGACGAGCTGGCGGGCTTCATGGGCCCAGAGCCCACCGGGAACCGGCGTGCCGGTGCCCTTGCAGATCGTGGAATCCATGGCATCCACATCGAAGCTCACATAGATCAGATCCACCTCGGCGAGATGGTCGAGGCAGCGCTGGGCGGCCCGTTCGGCACCCTCCCTCCTCACCTCCTCGGTGCTCACCACAGGAATGGCGAAGCTCTCGATCGTGAAGTCCTCCGCCGGCTCCGTATCGCGGACCGCCACGTAGATCAGATCAGCCAGGTCGATCGACGGCCCGCCGGTTCCACTGAGGCCCTGAAGTTCCTGCCAGACCTGAACGGTGGTGGGATCGGGCCGGTTGATGGCCTGGGGGTGGTTGTCGTGGGCCGCTGCAATCGCCAGCGGCATGCCGTGCATGTTTCCGGAGGGAGTGGTGTAGGGCGAATGGATGTCGGCATGGGCATCGATCCACACCACGCCCAGGCGCCGCTCGGGATGGGCGCGGCGGATTCCGGCGATGGTGGAAGCGGCGGTGGAGTGGTCTCCGGCGATCACGATCGGGAACAGCCCCCGTTCCAGGGTGGAGGCCACCAGGGCGGCCGCATCCCGCATCACCTCCGCAATCGCACCGATGTGGCGGGCATGGGGAGTGGCGATGCCGGAGCCCAGCTCTGCAGCCCGCGCCCAGGGCCTCGACTGGCCCTGAATCTCCTCGATCAGACGATCGCTGATCCGGCGGAGATCCTGCTGCCGGCCGGCCGCCTGCTTGAGCAGGTCGATGCCCGATCCGGCCCCCCGGGTCCCGGCGCCGATGTCGCAATCCACCTCCACCAGGGCCACCCGGGGATGGGTGGCGGCACCGATGTACTGGGCAAGGGTTTTCTTGATCCGTTTCAGATCGGCCAGTGACAGCTCGATTCCCGCCTGGGAATCGAGAAGCCTCAGCAGCTCCTCCACGCTGATGCCGCCGTCGCCATCGCGGTCCAGTCCGACCAGCAGCTCCTGCACCGAGGGGAGCCTGGAGCAGAAGGGGGCCAGGGCCATGAGCAGCGCCTCCAGCTCCGGAGGGCTGAGCAGGCCGCTCCGATCGCTGTCGACCAGATCGAAGATCTCGCGAAGCTGGGAGGCCACGGCCAGTGCGGGCCTCCCCCCGGCCCAGTGGCTGAAATCGGCGAAGCTCACCTCGCCCTGCCGAGCCACCTGCTCCCGCAGGGCTTCACCGTCCTCGGGTGCGATCACTCCGGTCATGGTGAGCAGAACATGTTCAACCTCGGCGGCCGAAATCCGTCCATCCCCGTCCTGATCAAACAGACCGAACAGGCCGGCGAAGTCTTCGGAAGCGTGGGCGATCGCCATGAACAGCACCGGGCAGAGAACATTCGAAGTGAGCCCCCCATCCGATAAATCGAGAGGGAATCTCACTCCATTACGGTCCCGGCTTCTGTCATCTGCACGACGGAACCTGGAAGTCTTTCGATTGGTGAGCGGGGAGGGCGGCCTAGCGTTCGTCTGGTGGAGCCCCGGCAAGCATGGTGTTCAACGGATCCCTGGATGAGCTCAAGCTTCTGATCGCCCAGCTCGGCGTCCCCTGCCAGTGGCAGCACAAGGGGGCCTTTGAACTGGCTGTCTTCGAAGACGGCGTGAGCAACCTCAAACTCAACTGGTGGCCTCGCAACGGCGATCTGCGCCTGGTGGGGGATCCGGAAGTGCGTGATGCGCTGCAACGCCGGCTGGAGGAGCTGCTGGCCCAGCAGGCCTGACGCCGATGCTCAGCCTTCAGGACATCACCGTGCGGGGACGGGGCCAGCCCCGGCTGGATCGGGTGTCCCTGGAGCTCACGGCGGGAGAGCGGGTGGCGTTGATCGGTGCCAGTGGCGCGGGCAAGAGCACCCTGCTGGCCGTGGCCAATGGCCAGTTGACGCCGGATCACGGTTGCGTGCGCTGGCAGGGGGAGGTTCAGGCCCGCCGCGGCAGCCGCCGCCGCCGTCGCCAGCAGTCCCGGATCGGCATGCTCTGGCAGGAGCTGCGCCTGATCGAGGAACTCAGCGTGCAGCAGAACATCAATGCGGCGCAGCTGGCCCACTGGGGCTGGCCGCGCGCCCTGCTCAACCTGCTGCTGCCACTCGATACCGCCGTCTGCTCCGCCCTGATGGAGCGGCTGGATCTGGATCCCGCCCTGCTGACCCAGCCCGTTTCCTCCCTGTCGGGCGGCCAGCGGCAGCGGGTGGCCCTGGCGCGGCTGCTGAGGCAGGACCCGCTGCTGCTGCTGGCCGACGAACCGCTGGCGAGCCTGGATCCGCGGCTTGCCCAGGAGCTGCTGGGGCTGCTGCTGGAGCAGGCCGAAGCGCCACGGAGCCTGCTGATGAGCCTGCACCGTCCTGATCTGTTGCCGCATTTCCAGCGCGTGGTGGGATTGCGGGCGGGCCGGGTGCTTTTCGATCTTCCGCCGTCTGAGGTGGTGGGCGAACAGCTGAAGGCGCTGTACGCCGGCAGCGATTCCCGCCCATGAAGCTGGCCCCACCGCTTTGGGTGCTGGCGCCGGCCCTGGTGATGGCGCCCGTGCTGCTGCTGCTGCCGGGCATCAGCCATGGCGGCGGTTGGGAGCTGATCGGCCAGTTCGCCTGGGCGGCCGTTACCCCCTCGCTCGACCCGGTGGTGCTCCAGTCGGTGCTCCAGGGTCTCGGCATCACGGTGGGAATCGCTCTGCTGGGCTGGGCCACCAGCCTGCTGCTCGGACTGGCTCTGGGGGTGCTCAGTTCCCGCACGGTGTGGCACACCCTGGCTGGCAGCAGCTGGCCCGCTGAGCTGCTGCGCCGCTTGCTGGCCGTGCCCCGCGCCATCCATGAACTGCTCTGGGGCCTGCTGCTGCTGGCCCTGCTGGGACTCCAGCCGGCCGTGGCGATCGCTGCGATCGCCATTCCCTATGGAGCGCTGGTGGCGCGGATGATCAGCGACCTGCTGGATGCCCTGCCCACTCGCCAGCTGGAGGCGCTGCGCGGTGCTGGGGCCGGCCCCATCGGCGCCCTGGTCACGGCAATCGGTCCGCCGTTGATGCCCCAGGTGATCAGCTACGGCGGGTACCGGCTGGAGTGCGCTCTGCGCAGCGCCACCCTGCTGGGGGTGTTCGGTCTGGGAGGGCTGGGGGCGGAACTACGGCTGACGCTTCAGTCGCTGAACTTCCAGGAGCTCTGGAGCGGGTTGTGGATCCTGCTGGCCGCCATGCTTGCTCTGGAGGCCCTTCTGGCCAGGCTGCGCAGTCGCTGGGCCATGCCCGGCCGCCTTGGCCTCAGCCAGCGCAGTGTGGGGCGTCGCGGTCGGGAGATGCTGCTGGCCACTGGGCTGCTGCTGCCGCTGCTGGTGTGGATCTCCGCTGGCCTGGAGGTGAATCCAGCCACCCTCCTGCATCCCCAGCCCCTTCCGCCAGCTCCGCCGCTCGACCTGGCAACGCTGGCGGCTTTCCCCTGGCCCTGGCTGATTGTGAACACCCTGGTGCTCACGCTCACGGCTGCCGGGCTGGCGGTAGGAGGGGCACCGCTGCTGCTGCTGGTCGCCCAGCCCTGGTGGTGGGCCCGCGCCCTGGTGCGGCTGCTGTGGGCATTCGGTCGGCTCTGGCCACCGCCGCTCACGGCCCTGCTGCTGTTGTTCGTGCTCCAGCCCGGCGTGCTCACCGGCGCCCTGGCCCTCGCCTTCCATAACCTGGGGATCCTGGGGCGGCTGCTGCTGGAAGCGGCTGAGGCCGGAACGGATTCCACGGGTTGCACACCGGCGCAGCAGGCCCTGGAGGCGAGCGGTTGCGGGGAGCGCCTGGCCCTCCTCTACGGGCGGTTCAGCGGCCTGGCCAGCCCCTATCTGGCCTACGGCGCCTACCGCACCGATGTGATCCTGCGGGAATCGGTGGTGGTTGGGCTGGTGGGCGCGACCGGGCTCGGCAGTGCGCTGCTGGAAGCGTTGAGCTCCTTCGCCTGGGATCAGGTGGGAGCTCTGGTGCTGGCCTATTCCCTGCTCACCCTTCTGGGGGAGG
This sequence comes from Cyanobacteriota bacterium, assembly GCA_035284925.1. GTDB lineage: Bacteria > Cyanobacteriota > Cyanobacteriia > PCC-6307 > Cyanobiaceae > UBA5018. The sequence continues at coordinate 14,184 of JAYKGZ010000078.1, forward strand.
ATCTCAGCGACCGGACGCGCCGCCGGCTCCTGGTGAATGCCGCCTCCGCCGATGCTCTTCCCGCCTGATCCACCGGCCACGCCCCGCAAACTGATCGCGCTGGGCGACAGCGGTGTCTATGGCTGGGGAGATACCGAGCAGGGCGGCTGGTGCGAACGACTCCGTCGGCACTGGATGGAGCTGCCTGGAGGCCCCGTTCTCTACAACCTCGGCGTGCGTGGTGATGGCCTGGAACGACTGGCCAGCCGTCTGAGCGGCGAGGTGCTCTGCCGCGGTGAGCTGCGCCGTCAGAGGCCGCAGGGGATTCTGCTGGGGATCGGTCTCAATGATCTGGCCCGGGTCGGGCGCCCCGACGGCCGCCATCAGCTCAACCCGGAAGGGTTTCTGTTTGGCCTTCAGCAACTGCTGCTGCAGGCCCGCTCCCTGGCACCGGTGCATGTGATCGGGCTCACACCCGTGCTGGAAGAGCGCATGCCCTATGCGGAAATCCTCTGGTATGGCCTGGCGGAGGTGCGTCGCTATGAGGCCCTGCTGGAGGAGGCCTGTCTGGAGGTGAGCGTGCCGTTCCTGCCCCTGCTGGAGGGTCTGCTGGCCGATCCCGACTGGCCTGAACTGCTCTGCCTCGATGGTCTTCACCTCAACAGCGAGGGACATCGGCAGGTGTACGAACGGCTGCGGCAATGGCCGGCCCTGCTCCAGTGGGCTGGCCTGGAACCCTTGACCCGGGCCACACCGCTGGCCTGGTAGCAGGCCAGCTCGCTGAATACCATCCCCAGAACCGGGCATGGCGGCCGCGAGCAGCGCAGGGCCACAACGGAGAAAGCGCATGCTTTCGCCTTGATGTATCCGTGCTGCGGTGGGCGGCGCTTCCGCCATCAACCGGGCTGTCCGATCCGGCGCCGCAACGAAGCGGTGGTGCGCAACCTGCCGCTGGCCCACCATGTGGCGGAGCGTTACCTGCGTGCCTCCGGCTGCCGCGGTGGGGCAACAGCGGAGGACGTGCATGCCGCCGCCTGTGCCGGACTGGTGCGCTGCCTGGATCGCTTCGACCCCAGCCAGGGCCATCGCCTCAGCAGCTACGCCGTTCCGTTCATCAGCGGCGCGATCCGCCAGCACCTCAGGGATCACTGGATGCCCCTGAAGGTGCCGAGGCGACTGCTGGAGCTGCAGCAGCGAGGCCTCAGGCTTCAGAACCGTCGGATCCGCCAGGGTCTGGCGCCGCTGCCGCCGGATGCCCTGGCCGCCCAGCTGGGAACCAGCTCGGAGCGCCTGGAGGAAGCCGGAAGGGCCTGGTTGCTGCTGCGTCGTGTGGAAAGCCTCGATGCGCTCGACGGTGAAATCTGGGACGGGGGTTAGCCGGGCCTGATGGCGATGCCGATGGCGATCAGGGCGGCGATGCTGGTCTGCAGGGCATTCACCAGTTCGTTGCTGAGCCAGCCCCAGCGACGTTGCAGACCGGCTCCGATGCCACTTTCGATCAGGGTGGCCACCAGGGCCACCACGCTCACCACCAGCCAGGAGCGGGGGGTTGGGATCAGGCCCAGGGCCAGCATCACGCCGGCCATCCCGCAGCCCCCCAGCAGGCTGGCGAGGGTGCCCTCGGCGCTGATGGCTCCCTCGGTGCCGGCCGGCACCGGTCGCAGGCTGGTGATCAGCACCGTGGTGCGCCCCCAGCGCTTGCCGATCTCACTGCCGCAGGTGTCGGCCAGCTTGGCGCTGAAACTGGCCGCAAACCCGATCAGCAGCACCCCGGCCTGAGTGGGCTGGAGCGGCACCAGCAGGGCCAGAACCGCACCGGTGGCGGCCGATCCCCACACATTGGCCGGAGCGCGACGGCCGGAGCGGGCTTCGGCCAGGCCAAGTTCCTGCTTGCGCCGCAGGCCGAGGCGGGTCACGAGCGAGCCCAGCGCCAGATAGGCCACCACGGCCAGCCAGCCCCGCCAGCCCAGGCAACCCCAGAGGATCGTGCCGAGGGCGCCGGCATGGGCCCAGCCGGCGCGTGTGAGCAATGGGGCTCGGTGGGCCAGGGCGATCAGCAGGCCGTTCAAGGCCGCGGCCACCAGCCAGTGGAGGAGGCTCGGCTCGGGGATCCACGCGGGAGAAATAACCGCGGCAGCAAACGTCACGGGGAGGGCGGGGGAGCGGCGCAGCCTCCGAATCTGTTGCACCATCTGTTGCACCGCGTTGCGGGGCTCAGGAACCGGCACGCGAGCGGCGCATAATCCCAGCACGTCATCGCCCTGAGGCCAGCGGCTGCCATGGTGTTCAAGCGCAAGGAGTCGTTCTTCCTCGATCTGGGCAGCGAGGGCGCCAGGCCGGCGACCGTGGCTGTCGCCAAGCCAGTGGCTGTCGCCAAGCCAGTGGCCGAAGCCAAGCCAGTGGCCGAAGCCAAGCCAGTGGCCGAAGCCAAGCCGGTGGCCAGCCCGGATGCAGCCAAGCCCCAGGTTGCGGCCGAACCCAGCGGTCCCCGGCTCACCACCGCCGAGGCCATCGCGGCAGAGCTGCGCGCGGCTCAGGAGGCCAGGCCAGCCCCCAGCCTGTCCACCTTCGCTCCCACGGCCCTCAACCCCGGCAGCGGGCTGCTCCCCCGTCGTCGTCGGGCCGGCGCCAACCTGGCCGGTTTCAAGGCGATGGCCGCGAGCATGACGGGCAAGTAAGCCCCAGCCGCCACGACACCAGCGCCGCCGCCCCGGTAACGGCCGCGGTGCTGACCCTCAGGATCGTGGGGCCCAGGCTCACGGGCTGCCACCCCACCCGGATGGCGATCGCCTGCTCCTCCGAGCTCCAGCCCCCTTCCGGGCCGATCGCCAGGGTCAGGCCTGCTGCGCCTGCCGGGGCGTCGATGGACGCCAGCTGCCGGTTCAGCAGTGGCAGGCCCTCCAGCCGCGTCGTGGCCAGCAGCCCCAATCCCGGCGGCGGCGCTCCGAGCCACGCGCGGGCGTTCTGCGGAGGATGCAGCTGCATGGCCCACAGCCGCTCGGATTGTTCCTCCGCTTCCCGCAGCACGGCCTCCAGCCGTTCACCCCGTGGTCCCTGGCCGGCGCTGCTGCGATCAGCCCTCAATGGCATCAGGGCATCGATGCCCTGTTCGCAGACCATCCGAGCCATCACGTCGCCATCCTGCCGGGGCATGGCCACCGCCAGGCGGAGCTGCGGTTTGGGCGGCGGCTCGCAGCGCAGCGGCCGGCCGATCGGCTGCTCCAGGTCTGCTCCAGAGGAGCTGAGCAGCGCGGTCCAGAGATGGCCGGCTCCATCGCTGATCGCAAACCGTTCACCGCAGCGCAGCCGCAGCACCCGCTCGAGGTAGTGCCGTTCCGCCTGCAGCAGCTCGAGCGAACGGCCCTCAGCGGGCAGCCGCTGCGCTGCGATCAGCAACCGCCTCAGCTCCCTGGCCATCAGCGCAACGGCGCTTCCCCCGACAGCGGGAACAGGGCCTCCTCCGGCTCCTCCACCGGCCAGTCGTCATTCAGCCCCCCAACCACCAGTTCGCAGATCTCCACCACATCGCGGTCCAGCTGATGCAGGGCATTGATCAGCACATCCAGGGCCAGGCCATCGCTGGTGCCCAAATCCACCCAGCAGCGCCCCCATTCGCCGTAGTACTCGAAGGCCGCCAGGCTGTGCATCAGGGCGGGCATGGCCCGCTCGGCCTCGTCGTTGTCGTAGGGCATCCAGCTGAGGTCGGAGCCGGCCTCATGAACCTGGAGGTTCTCGGCATTGAAGCCACCGAGCTTGGCGAGCACGAACCAGCTGTCGAACACCCCCTCCACGTAATCCCGTTCCCCCTGGCCGGGTGGATTGGAAAACCGCAGCCAGATCCAGCAGTTGAAGGGATCCACATCCCGGAATCGAACCTCCATTCAGCCACCTCCGCCGATCGGCGATCTGAGCAGGAGTCCATCCAACACGGCCGTCGGCCGCAGAGCCTGCATGCTGGGGCCTGAGGATCCCCTCCCCCTGGCCAGATGCTCGAGGTCGTTGATCTCCACTACCAACCCGCCACTGCAGCCCGACCGGTGCTCGACGGCATCAACCTGCGGCTCGAACCGGGTCGACCGGTGCTGGTGGCTGGCCGCAGCGGTTGCGGCAAGACCACCCTGCTGGAGGTGATCAGTGGGCTGGCCGAACCTGGTCGCGGTCGCGTCCTCTGGCAGGGGGAACCCCTGAGCAGTCGGCAGCGGCGCTGGCTGTGCGGGTTCGTGTTCCAGTTCCCGGAGCGCCATTTCCTCGGGCTCACGGTGGGCCAGGAGCTGCGGCTGGGTCGACGTCGGCTCGACTCGGAGGAGGCCGCCGCGGTGTTGCGGCGGGTGGGGCTGGCTGCGGTGAGCCTGCAGAAGCCACCGGAACGGCTGAGCGGGGGCGAGCAACGGCGACTGGCCCTGGCGGTGCAGCTGCTGCGCAATCCGAAACTGCTGCTGCTGGATGAACCCACCGCCGGTCTGGATTGGGCCGTGAGGTCCGACATCCTCGAGCTGGTGGCCGCGCTGGCCAGGGATCGTGCGGTGCTGGTGGTGAGTCACGAGCCCGAGCTGTTCGCCCCGTTCGCCGCGGAGGCCTGGAGTCTGGAAGCGGGCGTGCTCCGTACGATGCAGCTCACGACGGGCGTGGGGCGATGAGCACCCGGCAGAGCGAAGCCGGCGACCGGCTGTTGCGGGCCACGGCAGCCGGGGGTGGAATCCGCCTGGTGGCTGTCACCACCACCCGGACCCTGCGCATCGCCCGCCGGCGCCATGGTCTCTCCTTTCTCACCACCGCCCTGCTGGGACGGGCGATGACGGCGGGGTTGCTGCTGGCCAGCTCGATGAAGGTGGCCCATGGGCGGGTGAACCTGCGCATTGCCTCCGATGGTCCGCTCAAGGGGCTGATGGTGGATGCAGGCAGGGACGGCACCGTGCGCGGCTATGTGGGCCGCCCGGACCTGGAGCTGGATCTGGTGAACGAACCGGATGGCAGCCACCATTTCAACTTTCGCCTGGCCACCGGCACCGGCTACCTGCATGTGGTGCGTGACCTGGGGGAAGGGGAGCCGTTCAGCTCCACGGTGGAACTGGTGAGCGGCGGGATCGGGGAGGACGTGGCCTCCTATCTGCTCCACTCCGAGCAGACCCCTTCGGCCGTGTTCGTGGGCGAGCGGATCGACAGCCAGGGGGTGCGCTGCAGCGGCGGTGTGCTGGTGCAGGTGTTACCGAAGGCGGCCAGGGAGCCGGCGCTGGTGGCGTTGCTGGAGGCGCGTTGTCAGGAGATCAGTGGCTTCAGCGAGCGGCTGGAGGCCAGTGAGGGCCATCTGGAGGATCTGCTGGCGGAGGTGTTCCCAGATCTCGATTCCCAGCCACTGAGCGGGGATCAGGCCTGCCAGCCGGTGCGGTTTCACTGCCGCTGCAGCCGCCGCCGCAGCATGGGGGCTCTGAAACTGCTCGGCCGCGACGAACTCAGCACGATCCTCCAGGAGGATGGTCGGGCTGAACTCACCTGTCACTTCTGCAATGAGGTGTATGAGGTGAAGGCCGCCGAACTGGAGGAGCTGATCGCTGAACTCAGCCCCTCCAGCCCCTGATTCCCTGGAGTGACCATGCCCGAGCTGACGATCCGTTCCCGCCTGTGCTGCGGCCTTCAGGCTTTTGCGGCTGCCTCGCTGCTGCTGGGGGGTGTTCCTGCTCCGGCCCATGCCCAGCAGCAACCGGTTCGCTGGACGGGGAACGGGCACTTCTATGAGGTAGTGGCCGTGCCCGGAGGCATCACCTGGGTGGAGGCTGCGGCGGCAGCGAAACAGCGGGGTGGATACCTGGCCGTTGTGAACACGACACAGGAAAACCGGTTTGTCTGGAGCCTGATCGCCGGCAAGCCCCAGCTCTGGACCACCAGCCTCCGCCAGGGTAAGGCGGATGCGGTGGGGCCCTGGATCGGTCTCGTGCAGCGACGGCACCAGGTGGAGGAGCCGGCCGGGGGTTGGGGCTGGGTGAGCCAGGAACCGCTCGGCGCGGTGAGCTGGGCTCCTGGAAAACCCAACAATCTCGAGGAGATCGAGGACTATGGCCATTACTTCGTGGTGGCCGACTCAGGTGATCAGGCCACCTGGAACGATTACCCCAACGATGCACGTCTGCTCAAGGCGGTGAAAGCCGCTCGTCCGGTGGCTTACGTCGTGGAGTACGACAGTGATCCGAGGCGTTAGTCGCTGCCTGGCGCTGGCCCCAGACGCTCCCAGTCGCCGGAAAGCTGGAAGGCGGCCCACACGTAGGGATGGCGCCACTCCGTGGTGGCATGGCGGCGGAATTCGCTCTGGGTGGCGGCCAGGGCATCAGCGCGGCCCGCGCCCGCCATCAGCCTGGAGTAAAGGCTTTCCATGAAGGCGGCGGTAGCCAGATCATCCACTTTCCAGAGGCTGAGCAGGCTGGAGCGAGCACCGGCCACCGCAATCGCCCGCTTGAGGCCATACACCCCCTCTCCGGCCTGGATCTCACCATTGCCGGATTCACAGGCCGAGATCACCACCAGTTCGGTTCCTTTCCAGTTCAGCCGCGCCACTTCCAGGGCGGTGAGGTAGCCATCGTCGCTGGTTGATGCCTGGGAGGTATTGGCTCCGGCCAGGGCGATGCCGCTTCTCAGCAGCGGATCGCCACCGATCGCCGACCTGGCCGGCGCAGGCCGTTGGCCGCTGCTCAGCGGTTGCACGCCAAGCCCACCCCGGTTCAGGGCACCCTCCGCTGCGTCGCTGGCCGGCTGATCCTCCAGGTAGAAGGCATGGCTGGCGATGTGGAGAATTCTTGGTGCCTGCTGCTGTTGCACGGCAACAGCAGTGGCCTCACTCTGGGTCAACAGGCGGGCTCCGGTGAGTGCCGCCACCGCCTTGCCCTCTGAAATGGTGCCGGGCAACGGCGACCAGTGCAGGCGGGCGAGATCAGGGGCGCGCCGCTGGGGTGCAACCCGGTTGGGTGTGTCGCGCTGTTGTTGGTCAAAGCTGGGATTGGCCAGAATCAGGGGCTGAGTGGCGGGCGAGCTCACTCGGGTCTGCAGATCCAACAGCTCCCGGCCTGTGGTGAGCAACCGCAGCTGAAAGGCGTCGGCCAGGAGCTGCCCAGAGCCCGGGGCGGGAAGAGCCGCAAAGGGAACACGGTTGAGCTGCCCATCCGGGGAGAGGAACAGGGTGTGGACACCCCGGATCGCCGGGGCCAGCGGCTCCAGCAACACGTTCCCCAACTCAGACCAGAGCTGTGGGGCCCGCTCCTCAACCTGCTCAGTGGCCTGCAGGGCCGTCTGAATCCGCTCATCGATCGGGGAGGCCAACCCCAGATCCACACTGGTGACATCGCCGTTGGGCTTGAGCACCAACGCCAGATAGCGGGCCTGGCCCCAGCGCTGCTTCGCGGGCTTCGTTCCGTCAAGAGGGCGGTAGAGCTGGAATTCGATCAGGGCACTGCCAGCCGGCAAAGCCGCCGCCACCTGCAGCACCTCCACGATGCGGGGCCTGAGTTGCGGCAGCAGCCGGTACAGCTGCCGTTCCAACGCCTGCTGCCGGCCACTGAGCTGCTGGCGTTGTTCGGAACTCAGGGTCAGCGCGGCCAGCTGCTGGGTCAGCCCGCGCAACTCAGCGGCCAGGGCCTGCTGCGGCCCGGGCAAGGAAGCCAACTGGGCCTGACGTTGCTCGATCTCCTGCAGGAGGCCGTGACGGTTGAGGCGTGAGAACAGGGCCAGCTCGGCACCGCTGCCGCCGCGCAGAGCAGAGGCCATGAAGCCTTCATGAGCGTGACCAAAGGAATGGATGAAGCTTTGGCGTTCGGCAACCGGCAGGAAGGGTGCCTCGCGCTGGATCAGGGTGACCTGAATGCTTAAACCAAGATGCGCTAGCTCTTCAGACTTCAAGTTCTGGCCCTGAAAAGCGTAAAGAATCGCCAAGTTGTTCAGGCTCTTTGCTGTCTGGGGATGTTCCAGCCCCAGAACCTTCTTTTCGATCGCCAGAGCCCTTTGGTAGAGAGGTTCGGCTTTGGCAAAGAAGCCTAGACCATGATAGTAAAAAGCCAGATTTCCTAGATTGGTTGCGGTATCGGGATGCTCAGGGCCGAGTCTTTTCTCGTTAAGGGCCAGAGCGCGTTGGTAGAGAGGCTCGATCTTTGCATATTGATCCTGGGCCCTATACACCTCTGCCAGATTGTTGAGGCTACTTGTTGTTTCGGGATGCTCAGATCCCAGTGCCTTTTCTCGAATTGCCAATGCCCGCTTGAGGAGGGGCTCGGCCTTGGCGTATTGGTCTTGACTGTAATAGAGAGCTGCCAGATTGTTCAGGGTCGTGGCGGTATCAGGGTGCTCGGGGCCCAAGGCTTTTTCTCGGACCTTTAGAACTCGTAGGTGTAGGGTCTCGGCTTTAGTAAAGAGGCCCTGACTGCCATAAAGCGCAGCCAGGTTGTTGAGGGTGATGGCGATCTCTGGGTTATCGGAGCCCAGTGCCTTTTCCTGGATTGTCAGAGCCCTTTGATAGAGGGGGTCGGCTTTGGAATAAAGACCCTGGCTGAAATATAGTATCGCCAGGTTATTGAGGCTGCCAGCTGTTTCGACATGCTCAGGTCCCAGAGCCTTTTCTCGAATTCCCAAGGCGCGCTGGTAAAGGGGCTCGGCCTTGGCATACTCTCCCTGGGCATTGTAGAGTTCTGCAAGATTATTGAGGCTAATGGCGGTGAATGGATGCTCGGGCCCCGCTATCTTTGCAACCATCGACAAAGCTCGATCGAAGAGTGGCCCCGCTTTGGAATAAAGGGCCTGTTCGAAATAAAGAAGCGCCAGTTTATTCAGGCTGGCGGCAGTTGCCAGGTGTTCCGGTCCCAGGACTTTTTCTCGAATTTCTAGTGCGCGCTGGTACAGGGTCTCGGCCTTGGCATATTGGCGCTGTGCGCTATAGAGTCCTGCAAGGTTGTTGAGGCCGGTCGCCGTATCAGGGTGCTCCGGGCCAGCATTCACTTCCAGCCAGGGCACAATCTGCTCATACAGGCGTGACGCCTCCGCATACTGGCCCGCGGCCTGAAGCTTTTCAGCCTGCTTGACCAGGCTGGATGCGCGGCCGGCATCAAGGTCTGGTGAAGCATGAGCAGGCACTGGCTCGAGCAACGGCTCCGCTACCCACAACAGACCCAGCAGAATCAAACTGCGGACTCCCTTCATTCCCTCAGCTGTTGCTCACGCTCAGAACCAGATCCACTCCTTCATCCACCAAGTGGTTTCGCCACCGACTGTCTGCAGGAGTTCTGGCCGCGGCCAGGGCCCATCGCGAAAAGCGGCGGTAACAGCTGCGAGGGCCGCTTGATCTGGAAAACAGATGATTGAAGGGGTTGGTCAAATCGTGAACCACAGCCAGTCGTCGGGCCTGATCGATCTCAGAAGACTGAGCCATCAGGCGGCACTGAATCTCAGATCCGAACTGACTCAGACAACCGGCATCCCGCAACACGGCCACCCCAATCAACCCCACAAACAGGGCCAAGCTGATCTGATCGCCGATCACAGCCAAGCTGGTTCCCAGCCGGTTCAGAGGCGTTACCGTGTCGCCGGAGCCAAGCTGAGTCAACACAGCCGCCAGATTGTTAGCGGCATGCAACAACACACTGAGGCTGGCCGCCCCTGCGGCCCAGGCTGCACCAGCCCAGCCACGCCCCTGATTCCAAAACCAGAGGGCCACTCCCAGCCAGGCTGAGAAGAAGGCGTGGCTGCCCGCAGACGCCAACATGCGAGCGTTAAATTCATCCAGCCAACTTGCAACCGGTTGCGAATCAGCTAAAGCCGCCCATTGGTAAAGGATGTTTTCGATCAGTTCAAAACCGATTCCAATCGCACAGCCATAAACAATGTAATCCGTAAGTGAGTCAAACTTATGACGACCTGCTCTGAATAACACCAGCAGGCCGATTCCCTTCGCCAACTCCTCTGAAACCGGAGCCCCAATCACGGTACTGAGGGAACTCGCCAGGCTTTGATCGCCGCTTGCAATACCAAGCCAGAACGTCCTTGTGGCGCCACTGAGGGCAAGAACCGGAATCACGGTGAGGGATCCGATCAGCAGTGCCAACAGGATCATGCGCTTCTGCTCGCGCTCAATGACATCCAGAAATCGAATGGCATAGATCACGGTCAGTGATGCGGCGAGCGCCACCACTGGCGTCACCAAAACAAGTAGAACAGCCAACGACCAGGTTCAGCGAAGGGGGAATCGGAAGCGAGCCCTGAGCCCGCCCGCCCCATTCAACCGATCAACAAAGCCCCGACCAACAGCAGCAGGAAGGCCGGCAGGCTTTCGATCTGAACCGGGGTAAGCACCAATTCCCCAGCAGGCCACGTTGCGGAGAGGGCCGAAACGAGAAGTCCTCCACTGATCAGACCCACCACCAGCAGCCCGAAACTCCAGCCCGCTGCTGCAAGGAAGCGACCACTGCGGCGCTGCAGACTCACCACACAGGCCAGCACCGCCAGCGAAAGCAGCAGCTCTTCTGGGGCCGTTGGCAGCACAACACCCAGCAGGGTGAGTCCCCCGATGGCCGCGAGGGGAAACCAAAGCCCGAACCCTTCTGTCAGAGCGAGCTGGGGCAGCGACAGCGACGGCGATTTCAGCTTCGGCAGCGACACCTGGGGAAGGGTGGGCAGGGCCACGGGCCTGGCTGGCGGAGTGGCCTGCTCTCGCTGGGAAGCGGAACGGGCCGCGGTGCTCACCTTGCCCTGCTGGCGATCCTTGAGCCGCTCCATCAGAACGGCGTCGTAGGCCGCCTCGATCCTGGCCTGGGCCAGAGGGTCGTCCGCCACCTCACGCAGACGTGCCTGCCTGGCCGCCTGAACGGCGTCGAAACTGGCATCAGGCTGAACGCCCAACCGTTCGTAGGGGCTGGGGTCGGGTGTCTGGGTCATGGAGCCAAGGGTAGGAGCGTCAGCCGGCTCAGAACAGGGGATCGCTGCGGTGATAGCCCCCCACCTGCTGAAGCTGGCTGCGGCGTCGTTCCGCTTCCTCGGCGGCCAGGCGGTGGCGGCGCTTGAGCAGGGGCATCTGGGGCGGAAGATGGCTGCCTTCTCGCATCTCCACGACACCGGCAGCCGCCGTGTTTTCAAAGCTCACGTAATCGCATCCCCCATCGAGGCGGGGACGCACCAGCCAAAGCTGCTGCGGCATCGATGTGACCCTTCGTTACATTCATCATGGCGCAGCGAAACCGTCGCCGTGAGCTGGCGGCGGGCGGATCCGGCTCGCCTCAGAGGCTGATCGGCTCCACGCCGCTCACCACCGGCGCCACCGACGCCAGTTCAAGGTCGGGATGGTCCTCAGCCAGCTGGGTGAGGTTCCAGTCGTTCTTGAACAGCAGCACCGGCCGGTTCCAGCTGTCGCGCACCGTCTTGCAGTTGAAGATGCGCCCCACCGCCTCGAGGGCCGGCCAGCCGCCCACCACCCAGCGCGCCACTGTGAAGCCCAGCGGTTCGATCCGGGTCTTCACGCCGTATTCATGTTCAAGGCGGTATTGCACCACCTCCAGCTGGAGCTGGCCCACCGCCGCCAGGATCGG
>JAYKGZ010000079.1:0-12227 GCA_035284925.1 Cyanobacteriota bacterium
TCGGGGTTGCCGGAGCCGATCAGCACGAAGCGGGCCGGGTGGCGCACGCTCACGCCCTCGCGCTCCACCGTGTTCCAGCCGGAGGCGGCCGAATCCAGCAGCACGTCCACCAGGTGGTCGTCGAGGAGGTTCACCTCGTCTACGTAGAGCAAGCCGCGGTTGGCCTTGGCCAGCAGGCCGGGCTCAAAGGCGCGTACGCCCTCGCTCAGCGCCTTCTCGATGTCGATCGTGCCGCAGAGGCGATCTTCGGTGGCACCGAGCGGCAGATCCACCATCGGCACCTGACGGGGCTCGGTGGGCAGCGACTCCCCCTGCTCAGCCCGTTGGCGCACCTCCACGCTCTGGAGGTCGGGATCGGAAGGGGAGCTGTTGTAGGGATCGCCCGCCACCACATCGATCTCGGGCAGCAGATCGGCCAGTGCCCGGATCGTGGTGCTCTTGCCGGTGCCTCGATCACCCATGATCATCACCCCGCCGATGCGCGGGTCGATCACATTGAGCAGCAGAGCCAGCTTCATCTCTTCCTGCCCCACGATCGCGGTGAACGGGAAGACCCGGCGCTGGCGGACTGTTGTCACGGAGTGGCGGCTGGAGACGGGTCGGATTGTTTCACAGGCAGCAAACTGAGCACCTGGGGCGGGGTGGCATCAGCCGGATAAATCAACCGCACCCTGAGGTCGCGGCGCTGACCCGGAGCCAACGTCACCGTTCCAAGCGCTGGTCCCTGTTGCCCGGCCCGAAGCACCAGGTGAAAGCTCTGGCGGCCCGCGGCGCGGCCGTCTTCCCCATCCAGTCCGCTCACCTCCACCGTGCCGCGGAACATCACCGCCCGGGCCGGCTGGCTGTTGAAGCGCAGCCCCCCGAGCGGCTGATCCCCCTTGATCGGCGCTTCCAGAGCCAGTTGCAATTGCTGGGTCTGGTTGGTGTCGTTCTTCAGCGGCAGGGCAATGTCGTACTCGACGCCATAGTTGCCATGGGCCGCCCAGGCGGTGCCTGGGTAGAAGCGGCGCAGCTCGGCGGTCTGCACCTGGGCCGTGCCGAGGCTGCCCCGCTCCAGCGAGGCGATCGGCCAGGAGATCGGCGCCCGGCTCACCGCCAGCCAGGCCTGGCCTGGATCGGTGATGCGGGTGCGCCACACGCTGCCCACCTGCACGCCGCTCACCCGCGAATAGATCAACTTCCCGGAAGCCCCGCGGGGTGTGGGGGCGTGCTCCCGCGGGCTGAGGGGCCCATCCAGCAGGCCGGTCCATACCTCCAGGGGCGGCGGCTGGGTGCCCTCACCGAAGGCCGCCAGGGTGGCCACATCCACCGGAGCATCAGTTTCAAACCGCATCTGCAGGTTGCGGCCATTGAGCAGTGGATCAAGACCCCGCACCGGCAGGGGCAGCACCAGCAGGGCCGTGGGACTCCCGGGCGTCAGGGCCCAGCGTTCCGGAATCAGGGCGCTGCGCTGGCGCAGCAACAGCTCGGTGGCCACCCGGCTGCCGGGCCCGGCGTACACCAGCTCGCTGCCCTGAGGAAGCAGGGCCGGCAAGGGCAGGAACGGGGCTCCGGGCTGGCTGGGATCGAGCGACTGCGAAAGGGCTGTGGAGCCTCCCAGCAGCCTGATGTTCACAGGCCTGGGGCCGCGAGGCTGGGCCAGAACGGCGATCCACAGCGTGGAATCGAGTGCGTCGGGCTTGCCGGCAAACACGTGGTGGCTGAACAGATCGAAACGGCCGTTCAGCGGCAGATCGAGATGGGCATCGGGGACGCCCAGACCCTTGCCAGAAAACGTGGAGAGCAGGACGCCCGGCGCCGTGATCAGTTCCGGATTGTTGTCATTGATCAGCAGCACCCCATCCAGAGCTCCCGGCAGGGGCTTCACCGCCTGGGGCCGCAGCACCGTTGCAGGCGGGCTACCGGCCTGCTGGGCCCGGGCACCGCCCAGGCCGGCCGTGAAGGTGAAGGCCATCATGCCCCCCGTCAGGAGCGCCAGAACCTGTTGGCTGCGCGTCATCACTTCCGTCCCACAAGAGTTCTGGCCACCTCGCCCGCCATGGCCCGGATCAGGTCCGTGGAGCGAGGGTCGTTGAAGGGCCCTTTCACCATGAACGCCGCCACCGCCCGCTGACCGGTGGGCAACTGGATCAACCCTCCATCGGAATAGGCGATGCCGATGTCGCCGGTCTTGTTGTACACGCGGATGCCGTAGGCGAGCAATTCACTGTCTGGATCAGCGCCATCCTTGCCCAGGCCCTGGAGCAGCCCCAGGGGGATCAGGGTGTTGGTGCGCGAGCTGCCCATGATCTCCCGGAACAGGTCCCTGGCCCGGGGGCTGAGGGTGCTGCCGGTGTCGACCATGGCGATCGAACGGGCCAGATCCCGGCTGCTTGTGGTGTTGGTACCACCAAGATCCGGCAGCCAGTTGTTCACCACCGTGGAAGAAAGACCCATCACCTGGAAGCGGGTGTTGAGGGTGGTCTTGCCACCGAGCCGCTTGATCAGCAGGTTGGTGGCGCTGTTATCGGACACCCGGATCATCTCGGTAGCCGCCTCAAAGAACGGGAAGCGGGTGCCCAGTGGCTTGCCGGCCATCCAGCCGGCGCCGCCGCCCACCAGTTCCTTGGTGAGCTTCAGCGGTTCGTTCCAGCGCAGCTTTCCGGCATCCAGCTCCTCAAGCCCCACCAGAAGGATGGGCGTTTTGATCGAGCTGGCGGCTGGCAGCGGCAGATCGGGCTGGAGCTGCGCGTAACGGCCGTCATCGAGCACCAGCAGGAAGGCACTGGCCCTGAGGCCCTTCTGGGCCACCGCCAGCTGGGACCAGCGCCGGCTGAGGGCCGTGAGCTCCGTGCGGGGTTCAAAGCTGCCCAGGCTCAGCCCGGCTTTCAGGGGAGTGAGCTGGGGAAGGGTGCCGGCGCCGGCGCCGGACTGACCAGCGGCGACGCGGGCCAGCTGGGGGGCGAGCAGCTTGAGCACCGTGCCGGTGATGATCCCGATGCCCACACCCATCACCACCAGCCGCAGCACCAGCAACAGGGGCTGGATCCAGGAGCGTTTCGGTGGGCGGATCGGGCGGCCGGCCGTCAAGGGTTCGGGAACGGGCGAGCCCGCACGCTAAGAGCTACCGGCGTCGCGGGGAAGGTGGCGGCAGGCCCAGCGCAGCTGACGCACCATGCCGCGCAACAGCGCCACCTCCCCGTCGTCGACCTGGCCCCGCTGCAGCAGGCCACGCACCTTCGCCATGCGGGCGTGGGCCGTGTGGGGATGCAGAAAGCCAACCTCGAGCAGCAGGCTCTCGGCATCAGCCAGCAGGGCCTCCAACCGGTCGCGTCGCGCCGGTTCCCCCTCGCCGCTGCGGCCTGCAGAACCCTTCACGACACCCTGGCTGAGCACCCGAAGACGCTGCAACACCACCGCCGCCGCCTGGGCAAGGTTCAGGGAGCTGTAGGAAGCGCCGGTGTCGATCGTGAGCAGCCGGCCGGCCATCAGGAGCTCATCGCGACTCAGCCCCCGATCCTCCCGACCGAACACCAGCGCCGTGGCGGCGCGATCGGTCGCGCCCAGCAACCACCCCAGAGCCTCATCGGGTGAGGAGGGCGGCATCGGCTCCCCCTCGCCGCGGCCGCTGGTGGCCACCACCCGGCCGCAGTCGGCCAGGGCCGCGGCCAGACAGGGGAACACCCGGGCGCTCTCCAGCACCGAAACGCCATGCACCGCCATCAGCCGGGCCTCCTCACCGCGGGGATCACAGCGGGGCGCCACAAGCCTGAGCTCCAGCTGCAGGGGGTCGCCACTGAAATTGGCGATCGCACGGGCCACCCCACCCACGTTGCGCGGGCCGCTGGGTTCCACCAACACCACGGCAACAGCGGGTGCTGCGTTCAAACGAGGCTGTGGAGATAGGCCAGCAGATCCGCCATGGCCTGGGGGTCGGGCTGAAACTGCGGCATCGGTGGCGTGCGGCCACTCACCACCTGCTGGATCAGCAGGCGATCCGTCTTGCGGGTGCCCACCGCATGGAGATCCGGACCCACCAGCCCCTGGGCTGCGATGCCGTGGCAGCCGGCGCAATTGATCATGAACAACCGCGAACCGGTCTCGGCCGAGCCCTGCAGGCTGAGCGTCTGGCGGGTGTAGGGATCGCTCCGGGCCCCTGGAAGCACCAGCAGCGCAACCACCAGGCAGGCCACAGCCGCCAGCAGCACCAGGGCCGCCACCAACCCTCGCCGAGCCGCAGGAGGGGCCGCGGCCGCCATGGTGGCCAGGGATTCGGTGGCGAGCGGAGGCATGAACAATCCGGTGAAAAAGTCGCGACGGGCACCACGTCCGTGTGAAGATTGTGGCGCGACTCCGACACAATCACGTTCATGATCGAACCTCTGCTCTGCGGCATCGTGCTCGGTCTGATCCCCGTAACCCTGGCGGGCCTGTTCGTCGCCGCCTGGAACCAGTATCGCCGCGGCAGCCTGCTCGACAGCTGATCAGC
This sequence comes from Cyanobacteriota bacterium, assembly GCA_035284925.1. Lineage (GTDB taxonomy): Bacteria > Cyanobacteriota > Cyanobacteriia > PCC-6307 > Cyanobiaceae > UBA5018. The sequence continues at coordinate 4,469 of JAYKGZ010000079.1, forward strand.
GCAACCCTGCTCCAGGGCTGAGGATCAGCACCGTGGTGGTTCCATAACGGCGCTGATCGATCAGCTCCCAGCCGTCGGGGATTCCCGGCATGGCTGCCGTGGCACATTCGAGCAGGAGTCTCCCCTCTGGCCTGAGCCATCCCCCCCTGGCCACGGCTTCGGCCACTGGCCCCTGTAGCCCCGCGGCATAGGGCGGATCGGCATAGATCAGGTCGAAGGGCTCCTCGCTCCGTGTCTGCCGGCCGGCTCGAAGCCAGCTCAGCACGTCCATGGTCTGCACCCGAAACTCGGGTGCTTCCAGACCGGCCGCCACGGCCTCCAGGTTGGCTCGCACCACAGCGGCGTTACGTCGATCCCGTTCAACGGCCACCACGCGGATGGCGCCATGGTGCAGCGCTTCGCAGGCCATCACGCCACTGCCGCTGAAAAGATCCAGCCAGGTGGCCCCCTTCAGGCGGGTCGCCAGCAGGTTCATCACCGCCAACCGAACCCTGGAGGGTGTCGGGCGCGCCTGTTGACCTGGCGGACTCAGCAACCGGCGGCCTCCGCTCAGCCGCAGGCTCATGGCCCAGGACGCTTTTTCAGCCAGGCCAGCCAACGGCCCAGCAGCGCCTCCCCGGCCCTGCCTGATTTCTCCGGATGAAACTGACAGGCCGCTACCGCTCCGCGCCAGACGGCGGCCGTGACGGGTTCGCCTGCGAAATCAGCCGAGGCGGTGACCACCGCCGGATCGCTCGGCACAGCGGCAAAGGAATGCACGAAGTACATCCAGCTCTCGGCAGAGCCCTTCGGCAGCAGGGGGCTTGGCACAACAGGGATCAGGGGCTCCCAGCCCATGTGGGGGATGGGATGGCCGGGGCGCCGTGGCAGGGCTTTCACCCGCCCGGCGATCACCCCCAACCCGGGCTTCTGCCCCTCCTCGCTGCCATCAAAGAGCAGCTGAAGACCGAGGCAGATGCCAAGCAGAGCCCCGCCCCCCTCGCACCAGCGGCGGATGGAATCGGCCAGATCACCACGCTCCAGCCGCTCCATGGCTGGATCGAAGGCGCCCACACCAGGAAGCACGAGGGCATCGCAGCCCACCATCTCATCCGCTTCGTGGACGCTGAGCACCGACGTGCCGAGCCTTTCGAAGGCCCGTTGGACCGAATGCAGGTTGCCCATGCCGTAGTCGATCAACCCGATCCGGCTCGTCACGGCAGCTTCTCCATCCGTTGTCCAGGACGCTCCAGGGCCTCGCAGGGTGGCAGATCCAGACGGTTGAGGTGATCGAGCAGCTGATAGAGACGGCCGATGCGGCGCTTGTCGAAGTGAAAGTACAGACTCGGCCGCAGAATCCCCAGCTCATCGCAGGCCTCGCTCGCCTGGATCACGCCCTCATCCACCAGGTCGTCGAACACCTGGTTGAGCTGGGCGAGCTGCTCCGGTGTGATCGCGGTATTGAGCAGCAGCTCGATGCGGTTGTGCCCGAGGTTGGCGGCGTGAAACACCCGGTAGAAGCGACGAATGGCCTCCACGGCTTCTGCGGCCGTGCGGGCCTCGATCAGCAGATCGCCGTCTTCCGGAGAGATCAGGCCCCGATCGGCCAGGCCGTTCTGCACATCCCGGCGCCACACCCCCCAGAAGTCATCCCCCTCAGGTGCGAGCAGCACCAGCGGGATCGGAGGGGTGCGGCCGGTCTGCACCAGGGTGAGGGACTCAAACAGTTCATCGAGGGTGCCGTACCCCCCCGGCAACACCACCAGGGCATCACTTTCCCGCAGGAAGAACAGTTTGCGGGTGAAGAAATAGCGGAAGTGGAGCAGGCGACCGGCGCAACCGCTCACGTAGCGGTTGGGATGCTGTTCAAAGGGCAGATCCACATTCAGCCCGATGCTGTTCTCACAACCCGCACCCTCATTCGCTGCTTCCATGATTCCGCCGCCGGCGCCCGTCATCACCTCGAAGCCAGCCTCCACAGCGAGGATTGCCACCTCCTTGGCCAGGGTGTAACAGGGGTCAGCCACCACTGTGCGGGCGGATCCGAACACCGTGATCTTGCGCGAATGACGCCTTGGGCGGAACACCTCCAGGGCTTCGCTGAGATCAGCCAGCGCACCGCTCAGCAGACGCCATTCGTCGAAGCCGGGCTCGCTGCGGCTCACCTGGAGCAGGGACACCAACGAACGCTCAATCAATCGGCGCTGGGGGTGTCCCTCGAGTTGTTCCGCCAGGACTTCGAGCGGACCTCTCCCGTGGGTGGAGGAAGAATGGGTCAGAGGTATTTAGAGATGGTGCCGGAAAGGGTGGTCTTCGGCACAGCTCCGACCACCGTGTCAACCTTCTGCCCGCCCTTAAAGATCATCAGGGTCGGGATGCTGCGGATCCCGTACTGGCTGGCCACGTTCGGGTTTTCATCGGTGTTGAGTTTGAACACCTTGATCCTTCCCTCGAACTCCTTGGCGATCTCATCAACGATCGGTGCCACCATGCGGCAGGGTCCGCACCAGGGCGCCCAGAAGTCAACCAGCACGGGGTTGTCACTCTTGAGCACATCCTGCTCAAAGGAAGCATCGGTGACGGCGGCAGCGCTGGACATCCGGGCGGGATCAGATTTCTCGGAATGTAGCAACGTCAAACGGGACCTAACACAGGGGCCCGCCGAAGCGTTGCAGAAGACAAAAAGCCCGGACGCGCCGGGCCGGGGGTGTGAGGAGTGTGCGAGCCGTAGCCCCCACAAATCCAGGATAGGACCGTGCCTACTTCCCCATCCCCAGCTGCTGGGCTTTCTGGTACACCTTCCCTTCGGTGAGGAGTGAGGGTGCCACCACCACCTCCACCTGCTGCATCTCCCGGATGGTGCGGGCTCCGAGAGTGCCCATCGACGTTCTGATGCAGCCGAGCAGATTCTGGGTCCCGTCATCGAGGCAGGCAGGCCCCCTCAGAATCGTCTCGAGGCTGCCGGTGGTGCCCACCTGGATGCGGGTGCCACGCGGCAACACCGGACTCGGTGTGGCCATGCCCCAGTGGAAGCCCCGCCCGGGCGCTTCGGCCGCCCGGGCGATGGGTGAACCGATCATCACGGCGTCCGCGCCACAGGCCAGACATTTGCAGATGTCACCGCCCGTGACGATGCCCCCGTCGGCAATCACCGGAACCCATCGACCGCTCTCCGCCTGGTAATCGTTGCGGGCGGCCGCACAGTCGGCCACGGCGGTGGCCTGGGGGATGCCGATCCCCAGCACTCCCCGGCTGGTGCAGGCGGCACCCGGCCCGATCCCCACCATCACCCCGGCGGCTCCGGCGCGCATCAACTGCAGAGCCACTTCGTAGGTGACGCAGTTGCCGATCACCACCGGCACACCGAAGGTCCGGCACAGGGCCTCAAGATCCAGGCTCTGCTGCCCAGCCAGACCCAGATGTTCGGTGCTGACAACGGTGGCCTGCACAAAGAACAGGTCGGCTCCGGCTTCGGCGATGGCCGGCCCGAAGCGCAGTGCCGCCACCGGCGTGGCACTCACGGCGGCGATGCCGCCACCCTGCTTGATCTCGGCGATGCGCTGGCGGATCAGCTCTTCCCGCACCGGCTGGCTGTAAAGCTCCTGCATCAGGGGCACAAAGGCTTCCTTCCCCACCGAGGCGATGCGGTCCAGCACCGGGTTGGGGTCGTCGTAACGACACTGGACCCCCTCCAGGTTGAGAACGCCGAGGGCCCCCTGACGGCTCAGTTCCACTGCCATTCCCACATCCACCACCCCATCCATGGCACTGGCGATGATCGGGATCTCCCGGCTGATTCCGCCCAGCGTCCAGGTGCTGTCCGTGGCTGCCGGATCAACGGTGCGCTGGCCCGGCACCAGAGCGATCTCATCGATGCCATAGGCGCGGCGAACAGACCTGAAGCGGCCGAGCTGAATGTCCACCTGGAACGCTGATGCAGTGGCGTCAAGCTATCAACGAGCCCGCTGGAGGCCGGGAGCCGGGGCGTTCATGAGCCGCGGAAGGCCTGCCAGCGTCGGCTGAGCTGGTCGAGCAGCTGCTGGCGCTCCTGGCGGCGGATCAGCCGTGGAGCTCCGTTCTGCACCAGCCACACCACGGCCACCAGCTCCAGCAGGCCCGGGAGCAGGGGGATGGAGTCGATGGCCGTGAGCAGGGCCCCATAGACCCTCAGCACCAGCAGGGCACCCACCAGGGCTGCGAGAGCGGGCAGGGTCGGGCGGACCCGGCTCCAGGTGATGGCCAGCTGACCGCTGGACAGCCAGCTCCTCACCTTGTCAACCAGCAGCTCCCACTCCCCCCCGTCGCCATCGGGCGCTGCTGTGGGCTGTGATGGCGGCAGGATGGTGGTGCCGGCCAGGGTGGGTTCACCGCCGCCTGAACTGCTGGAGGTGTCGGCCATGGCGGGCGGAGGACTCTGTTGCGCTGATCGGGAGCTTAGGGGCGGTGTTCTGAACGTCAGGGATCCAGCGGCAACAGGGTGGGGCGACTGCCGAGGGGCCGCAGGGGCTGGCGCAACGGAAACCGACCCTGCCGCAGTTCCTCCGCCAGATGCTCGGCGCAGGCCTCCGCCAGCCGTGGACTCGATGCCGGGGCGCAGCGGATCGTGCGCCCATCCAGGTTGAACTGGCCGCGCTGCAGCGCCTCGTAGCTCACCCGGCCCAGGCTCGGTTTGAGCCGGCGCGGGATGCCGAAGTCGATCACCGGAGCCTCCAGCCTGTCCGCTCCCGCGGCCGCCTGGCGGGCCATCGCCGGAGTGAGCAGCGCCACCGGCGCGGCCATGGCCACGAGCAACCCGGCGCCATGCCCCTCAAACCGGCAGGCCCGCATCCAGTTGGGATCCAGTCCATGGAGATCCACGCTCACGGCCGCCACGGCGCCGGGGGCCAGGGCATGGCCGAGGGGCGAGCGGGAAACCCCTGGCTGATGGGCGCTGCCGGCCCCCACCACCCAGCCGATGCCGCCGCCCACCAGCACCGGGGAACCGGGCCCCAGCTGAGCCAGGCCTGGCATCGTGAACCCGATGCTGCCGGCACCGCCGCAGCCGTAGAGCGCGCTGCCGAACCCACCGAGCAACGGACCCCAGCCGGTGGGTGTCAGTCCGGATGCACTGCTCACCGCCACGATGCCGTTCTCGGCGATGGCCCGGCGCAGCTCCAGCCGGGCCACACCGATCTGGTCGAGGGTGAGGGCGGTGTGGAGCTCCTCGCGCGGCTGGAGGGGCCCGGCGGCTCCGCTGGCGGCCAACCGCACCGAGCGGCCGGACAGCAGCGCCTCGATGACCGGGGCTGCGGCGGCGGGAAGCACCAGCTCCCCGGCTCCGCAGCCACACAGGGCCTCCACCCCATCCAGCTGCACCCGTTGAAACCGGATCGGGGGATCGCTGGGGCCGAGGGCCAGATGCAACGAGAACTGATCGGTGAAACCGGCTTCAGCGGCAACCACCACCTGGGTGCGGGCGAAGGCCTGCTCGAGACCCTCACCGGCCACCAGCGCCCGGAAGGCGGTCGCCGTGCGCACCTGCAGATCCCCGGCGGCCTGGAGGGCCCGAAGGGTCGCCTCGCTCCGGGCCGAACTCCCGGATCTGGTGGCAGAGGGATGGCTCAAAGGCAGAGCGGGCTGTTACAGGGCAGTGATCAGTAGAGTGGCAGGGGTTACAGGCGCCTCTGCATGGCCGAATCCACCGGAGCCTTAACCCCGGGAGACTCCGACGGAAGGATCATCCAGACCGACCTCCGCAACGAGATGTCGCGCTCCTACCTGGAGTATGCGATGAGTGTGATCGTGGGCCGGGCTCTGCCCGATGCCCGCGATGGTCTCAAACCGGTGCATCGGCGCATTCTCTACGCGATGTACGAGCTGGGCCTCACCAGCGACCGGCCATACCGCAAATGCGCCCGTGTGGTGGGCGAGGTGCTCGGCAAATACCACCCCCACGGCGACACGGCCGTTTACGACGCCCTGGTGCGGATGGCGCAGGATTTCTCCCTGCGCATGCCGTTGATCGACGGTCACGGCAACTTCGGTTCGGTCGACAACGACCCGCCTGCCGCCATGCGCTACACCGAATCGCGGCTGCAGGCACTCACCACCGATGCCCTGCTCGAAGACATCGAGAGCGAAACCGTTGATTTCGTTGACAACTTCGACGGCAGTCAGCAGGAGCCCACGGTGCTGCCGGCCCGGCTCCCCCAGCTGCTGCTCAACGGCTCCTCCGGCATCGCCGTGGGGATGGCCACCAACATCCCCCCCCATAACCCGGGGGAACTGATCGAAGGCCTGCTGGCCCTGATCGCCAATCCCGAGCTGAGTGACCGTGAGCTCACAGCCCTGATCCCCGGCCCCGACTTCCCAACCGGCGGCCAGATCCTGGGCCGCAGCGGCATCCGCGAGATCTATGCCACCGGCCGGGGTTCCGTCACGATGCGTGGCGTGGCGTCGATCGAGACCACCGAAGCCCCCGGCCGGCCCGACCGCGATGCGGTGATCATCACCGAGCTGCCGTATCAGACCAACAAGGCGGCACTGATCGAGCGCATCGCCGAGCTGGTGAACGACAAGAAGCTCGACGGCATCTCCGACATCCGCGACGAATCCGACCGCGACGGCATGCGGATCGTGATCGAGCTGCGCCGCGATGCCTACCCCCAGGTGGTGCTGAACAATCTGTTCAAGCTCACGCCGCTGCAGAGCAACTTCAACGCCTACATGCTGGCCCTGGTGGGCAGCGAGCCGGTGCTGCTCAACCTGCGGCGGATGCTGGAGGTGTTTCTCGACTTCCGCGTCGAGACGATCGAGCGCCGCACCCGCTACCTGCTGCGCAAGGCCGAGGAGCGCGACCACATCCTGCTGGGTCTGCTGATCGCCCTCGACAACCTCGACGCGATCATCGCCCTGATCCGCAGCGCCGCCGACACCGCCTCAGCCCGCAGCGGCCTGATCGAGCAGTTCGGGCTCACCGAGATCCAGGCCGACGCCATCCTGCAGATGCAGCTGCGGCGGCTCACGGCCCTCGAGGCCGACAAGATCCGGCTCGAGCATGAAGATCTGCTCGCCAAAATCACCGACTACAAGGACATCCTGGCCCGCCGCGAGCGGGTGTTCGGGATCATCACCAATGAGCTCACCGCGCTGAAGGAGCGCTATAGCTCGCCCCGCCGCACTGAGATCCTCGATCTGGAGGGCGGCCTTGAAGACATCGATCTGATTGCCAACGAGCGCTCGGTGGTGCTGCTCACTGAGAACGGCTACCTCAAGCGGATGCCGGTGAATGAGTTTGAGGCCACCAGCCGCGGCACCCGCGGCAAGGCCGGCACCCGCAGCCAGGCCGGCACCCGTAGCCAGGGCGAGGAGGCGGTGAAGCTGTTCATCAGCTGCAACGACCACGACCACCTGCTGCTGTTCTCCGACCGCGGCGTGGTTTATACCGTGCCGGCCTACCGGGTGCCGCTCTGCAGCCGCACCGCCAAGGGCACACCGATCGTGCAGCTGTTGCCGATCCCGCGCGAGGAGCTGATCACCTCACTGCTGGCGGTGAGTGAATTCACCGACGACGGCGTGCTGGTGATGCTCACCAGCGGCGGGTACATCAAGCGCACGCGCCTCTCGGCCTTCGCCAACATCCGCTCCAACGGCCTGATCGCCATCCTGTTGGAAGAGGGCGATGCCCTCACCTGGGTGCGGCTGGCCCTGCCCGGCGACAGCATCCTGATCGGCTCCCGCAACGGCATGACGATCCACTTCCGCCTCAGTGATGAGGAGCTCCGGCCCCTGGGCCGCGCCG
>JAYKGZ010000080.1:0-4444 GCA_035284925.1 Cyanobacteriota bacterium
AGCGGCACGATCGGAAGCTTCACACCAAAGGCGATCAACAGGCCCGCATAACAGAGCAGCTGGAACCCTGGCGTGAAGTTCTTGGCCATCAGATCGGCGTACTCGAAGCTGATCGTGTCCCCGTAGAACGCCATCGCCAGCCCCGCCAGCAGGATGAAGAGGGAGCTGCCTGCTGTGTAGAGGATGAACTTGGTGGCCGCATACTGACGTTTCTTGCCGCCCCAGATGGCGAGCAGCAGGTAAACCGGAATCAGTTCCAGTTCCCAGGCCAGGAAGAACAGGAGCATGTCCTGAACGGCGAACACCGCGATCTGGCCACCGTCCATGGCCAGCAGCAGAAAGTAGAAGAGCTTGGGTTTGAAGCTCACCGGCCAGGCGGCGAGACAGGCCAGGGCCGTGATGAAGCTGGTGAGCAGGATCAGGGGCATCGACAGGCCGTCGGCTCCAACCGACCAGGCCAGACCGAGCTCAGGCAGCCAGGAGATGTGCTCCCTGAGCTGGAGGCCCGGGTCGGCGGGGTTGTACTCGTTGAGATACGCGCCGACGGTGAGCAGGAAGGTGGTGAGCGCCACGCCAAGGGCGAACCACCGCACCTGTTTGCCTTCGCCCTGATCGGGGACAAAGGGAATGAGAAGGGCTGCGGCGATCGGAAACAGGATCGCAGCGCTCAGCCAGGGGAAGGCCACGGATTAGGCACACCGATACCTGGAGTGTAGAAATCGGCTCCGGGTCTGATACCCCCGGTCGGGGGAGCCACACAGACCGTCGCGGGGATCGGCGGGCGGAGCCTTTCCTGGGCTCAGCCCAGCGAGCCGAACAGCACCACCAGGGCGATCACACCGCCGAACACGATCAGGGCATAGAACTGGGCCCGACCGGTTTCGAAATACTTGAGGCCCTCGCCGCTGCCCAGGGTGAGCAGTCCGGTGAGGTTCACCACGCCGTCCACCACCTTGGAGTCAACTTCGAGCACGGAGCGGGCCAGCTTGCGGCTGCCCTGCACGAACAGCTTGTCGTTGAGGGCATCGAGATACCACTTGTTGGCCAGGAAGGCATTGATGGCCTGGTAACGGTTGGCGAACAGGGTGGCCAGGTCGAGCTTGTTCAGGGCGTAGGCCAGCACTGCCACGGTGATGCCCGCCACGGAGATCGCCACTGAGGCTCCGGCCAGGGGTAGAAACTCCCCCCAGCTGAAGTGTTCCGCCATCTCGGCGGCCTCGTGGGGATCGAGCAGGGCGGCGAAGCGGCTGTTCCAGGGGGTGCCGAGCAGCCCGATCAGCACGGAGGGAACGGCCAGCACGGCCAGGGGCATCGCCATCTGCCAACCCGATTCGTGGGGGTGATCGGCATGGGCATGGCTGGGGTCGTCGTCGTGGTCGCCACCCTTTCCGGCGGCCGCCAGCAACTGGGCGGCCATCGCCTTGTCGTTGCCCCGGAAGCTGCCTTCGAAGGTGAGGAAGTAGAGCCGGAACATGTAGAAGGCGGTCATGCCAGCGGTGATGAAACCGGCGGCCCAGAGCACGGGAAAGCTGCCGAAGGCCTGGCCCAGGATCTCGTCCTTGCTACCGAAGCCAGCCAGGGGAGGGATGCCGCTGATCGCGATACAGCCGATCAGGAAGGTGCTGCTGGTGATCGGCATGAACCGCCGCAGCCCTCCCATCAGTCTCATGTCCTGAGCCAGAACCGGCTCATGGCCCACCACCTCTTCCATGGCGTGGATCACCGAGCCGGAGCCCAGGAACAGCATCGCTTTGAAGAAGGCATGGGTCACCAGATGGAACATGCCGGCCACCGGGGCGCCGCAGCCCATGGCGAGCATCATGTAACCCAGCTGACTCACGGTGCTGTAGGCCAGGCCCTTCTTGAGATCCATCTGGGTGAGCGCGATCGAGGCTCCCAGGAACAGGGTGATCGTGCCGATCACGGCGATCACCAGATTCACCACCGGAAACGCTTCGTAGAGGGGCTGCAACCTGGCCACCAGGAAAACCCCTGCCGCCACCATCGTGGCGGCGTGGATCAGGGCCGAGATCGGCGTGGGGCCCTCCATTGCGTCCGGCAACCAGACATGGAGCGGGAACTGGGCGGATTTCGCCATCGGTCCCATGAAGATGAACAGGCAGATCAGCACGGCCACGGCAACCGGCACGCTGCCGCTGCTCACAGCCTGCTGCAGGCGGCTCCCCGCCTCCTCGAAGCCGAAACTGCCGGTGGCCCAGAACAGACCGAGCATGCCGAGCAGCAGGCCGAAATCACCCACGCGGTTCACCACAAAGGCTTTCTGGGCGGCGTTGGCCGCACCGTCTCGGTCGTACCAGAAGCCCACCAGAAGGTAGGAGCACATGCCCACCAGCTCCCAGAACACGTAGATCTCGAGCAGGTTGGGGGAGATCACAAGGCCCAGCATCGAGCTGCTGAACAGGGCCAGGTAGGTGAAGAAGCGCACATAGCCCTTGTCGTGGGCCATGTAGCCATCCGAATACACCATCACGAGCAGGGCGATGGTGGTCACCAGGGCCAGCATCACGGCCGCGAGGGGATCGACCCGGAAGCCCATCTGGAGGTTGAAGGATCCAGCGGTGGCCCAGTTGAACAACACCTCCGTGGGGCCGGCTCCCGCCAGCTGCTGGGCCAGCACCGCATAACTGAGAACCGCAGCGGCACCCACGCAGCTGATCAACAGCCAGGCCACGGGTTTTCGCAGACGGTTGATCGTGCGGTTGAAGCTGATCAGCGCCAGACCGGTGACACAGGCACCGAGCAGGGGAAGCACCGGAATCAACCAGGCGAGTTCAGCGGCTGATGGCATCCGGCGGGAACGGGCTCAGCTGAGTCTAGGCAGTGCCCCCAGAGTGGGGGTCATCCCAGCCAGTGGGCCAGGGCGGTGCGGGAGAAGCCGGTGGCGGCCAGGCCGATGAAGCGGTGGGCCCACCAGAACACCCCCACGGCGATGGCGATGCCGAGCTGGGCGGGCCTGAGAAACTCGCTCAGCACCAGATGCTGGCGACCATCGATCACCGCCCGAAAGGGGATCACCGACGTGCCTCCTCTCAGCTCCGCGAAGGCCGGCCCGAAGCGGTTGGCCAGACGTCGATCGCCATTCCACACCGCGAAGAGGTGATGGGCGATGAGTCCTGCACAGGCGGCCACCATGAAGCTGGTGCCGATCCAGAGCAGGTGGGTGGCACACCACAGGATCTGTCCCACAGCCTGGGGGTGGCGGCTGATCCGGATGATGCCCGTGGCGTAGAGCCGCACCTGAGGTTTCAGGACGGCGGGGATTTCCAGGAGGTTGTAGGTGGCGGGATAGAGAAACAGAAAGCTGATGGCGGTTCCCACCCACACCAGGGGCACGATCCAGGGCTGGTCCTGAAGGTTCCAGAGGCGGAGGCCGTCGTAGCGGTGCTGGAGGAAATAGGCGATCACCACCACGGCCGAGGGGATGCTCACGGCGGCGAACAGCAACCGCCAGGCCCGCTCCCCGATCCGGGCGACACCCCAGACCCGCAGCGAGGCCCCGCCGCTGTGGATCAGCGCAAAGGCCAGCAGCAGCGCCAGCATCACCCAGCTGCTGTGGTGCACGTCGGATGCCATGGCAGGGGTGGGAGGGCTTGCTGCCGCCGGATTCTCGCCACCGGCCGACCCTCGTAGAGTTCTGCCCTGCGCCGCGGCCATGGCTGATCTGCCCTTCACCCTCGATCAGCTCCGCATCCTGCGGGCGATTGCCAGCGAGGGCAGCTTCAAGAAAGCGGCGGACAGCCTCTACGTGACCCAGCCGGCGGTGAGCCTCCAGATCCAGAACCTGGAGAAACAGCTCAGTGTGTCGCTGTTCGATCGGGGCGGCCGCAAGGCCCAGCTCACCGAGGCCGGCCATCTGCTGCTGAGTTACTGCGACCGGATTCTGAGCCAGTGTCAGGAGGCCTGCCGCGCTCTGGAGGATCTCCACAACCTCCGCGGTGGGTCGCTGGTGGTGGGCGCCAGCCAGACCACCGGCACCTATCTGATGCCGCGGATGATCGGCCTGTTTCGTCAGAAGTATCCGGATGTGGCGGTGCAGCTGCAGGTGCACAGCACCCGTCGCACCGGCTGGAGCGTGGCCAACGGCCAGATCGATCTGGCGATCATCGGAGGTGAGCTGCCGCCCGACCTGAGTGAGCTGCTCCAGGCAGTGCCCTATGCCAGCGACGAACTGGCCCTGGTGCTCCCTGTCAAACACCACCTGGCCCGGCTGCCGGAGCTCACCAAGGAAGATCTGTACCGGCTCGGGTTCGTGTGTCTCGATGCCCAGTCCACCACCCGCAAGATGGTCGACCAATTGTTGCCGCCCTCCGGCCTCGATGTGTCGCGCCTGAAGATCGAAATGGAGCTCAATTCGTTTGAGGCCATCAAAACTGCCGTGCAGAGCGGCCTGGGTGCGGCGTTCCTGCCCGTGGTGTCGATCGAG
>JAYKGZ010000081.1:0-13222 GCA_035284925.1 Cyanobacteriota bacterium
GCAGCTGATCCACGAACACGCGGTAGCCCCGCTGGCTGGGAACACGTCCGGCGGAGGTGTGGGGTTGGGTGAGGAGTCCGCGTTGCTCCAGAACACCCATGGCTGAACGCACCGTGGCGGGACTGGCCGGGAGTCCGAACCGCCGCACCAGCGTCTTGCTGCCCACCGGTTCCATGGTGTCCACGTAGTGGCGCACCGCCAGGCGCAACACATCCTGCTGGCGACGGGTGAGAGCGGGCCCTTCAGCGGTCATGGGCGAAACAGCGCCGGCGCAGGGAGTGACGGTGGAAGTGGCCCTGGAGTGGCGTGATGATAAGGGCTCTGTTCAAGGGACGCCTGTTAAGGGGAAGTCAGTAGCGGGGCACCGAATCGTCCACCTCCCGACTCCAGGCGTCGATCCCCCCCACCAGATTCCAGACGTCCCTGAAACCGTGCTGGTCAATCAGCCAGCAGGCGAACTGCCAGCTGCGCACGCCGGCGTGACAGAGCACAACCACCGGTTGCTCCCGCGACAGTCGCTGATCCAGATCCGCCATCCACTCGGCGGAGCGGCTCAGGGGAAGGTGCAGCACCGGGTGGGGCAGCCTCGCCAGAGCCAGCTCCCCGTCCTCCCGTACATCCACCAGCTGGATGGGTTCAGCGGCCGACAGACGGGCCTGCAGCTCACTGGCCCGGATGCTGGATGGAACGCTCACAGAGACGGTGGCGGGCAGGATGGAACACATCTTGCTTGGGGCGCATGACGGCCCGCCGTTTTCTGGCGATCCTGCTGGCGGGGGCTCTGCTGCTTCTCGGGCTCGGCGTCGGCGGCTGGTGGCTGGTGCTGAACCGCTCGCCGCTCCGGCTTCAGCACCATCCCCTCGCCATCCCCGTGGCGGCCCGGTTTGTGCCCCGTCTCAGCCCGTTGAGCCTGTTCCTGCTCACCGATGGCCAGGAACCTCTCGACTATGTGAGGGCCGTGGTGCCGCCCCGGCAGCGGCGTGCTGCCAGGGCGGCGGTGGCCCGGCTCCGGGACGGGGCCTTCGCCACCGCCGGCCTGGATTACGCCACCGAACTGAGCAGTTGGCTGGGCCCTGAGATCGGCCTGGCGGTGATCGACTCTGCCGATGAACACCACCCGGATGAATGGCTGCTGAGCCTGCGCAGCCGCGATGGCGACGGAGCTCGCCGCTTTCTGCAGCGGTTCTGGCAGACCCGCAGTCTGGCCGGAACCGATCTGCAGATCAGCAGCTACCGCGGCATGGGGCTGATCAGCGGCCGCGGCGCCCTGGTCGGCCGGGAGGTGGTGCCGATCGCCACCGCTTTGATCAACGACGACCTGGTGCTGATCGCCTCCGGCCGGGGGGTGCTGGAGCAGGCCCTGGATGTCTCTCAGATCGACGCGTTGAACCTCGCTGCCAGCGAGCCGTTCCGCAACGGTGTGGCTTCGCTGGGCGAGGGCGTGGCCCTCCTCACCGCCAGGCCCGCTGCCCTGGGTTCCTGGTTGGGGGTGCCTTCGGAAATCCTGGAGCAGGGCAGTGTTGGAAGCCTGATGGCCAGCCTCCGGCCGGAGGGTTCCAGCCTGGCGGTGGAGGCCCTGATCACCCGATCCCCATCGGCTGATCCGAGCCCGGTGGAGGCTGTGGTGGCGCCGGAGGCCATGGCCAGTGCCGAAGCGTTGTTGCGGGAGCTGCGGGGCGACGCCGACTGCCTCCTCCTGATCCAGAACCCTGCCGGGCCATCCGGCCTGCTGCAGCCGCTGCTGGCCAGGGCCCTCTCGGGCCTGGCCAGTCCGCTGCCGGCCCTGGTGAGTGCCGCAGACCACGGGCCGATGCTGGTGGCTCGGAGCGAGGAGGGCTGGTTGCTCGGCACCGGTCGTGCCGAGCCCGCGCCGGAGCTGCTCGAGCCGGCGTTGGCGGCCGAGGGCCTGATCGCGGCACCGCTTCAGCTGGCCGATGGCCCCCAGGTGGGGGTGTGGACCCGTTTGGCGGAAGGGGCGAGCCGCAAGGGCCGCTCCGATGCAGGCCAGCTCCAGGCGGAGCTGGCGGGAGCCCGCCTGGGCCAGGGGGATCTGGCCTGGTGGGCTGAACGGCTTACCCGCCTGGAGCTGCAGAACAAGGCCCGTCAGGGTCCGCGGCAGCGTCTCAACCAGTTGGCTGCCCTGGGCCGACGGGATGCGGCGGCCCAGGGGGCCGTGGGGGGCGGCCAGGCCAGGGAGCTGTTGCGCGGCTGGATCGGCCTGAAAGGGCTGTCCGCCCTGGCGGGCCAACCCCTGGCCGACGCGGCCGAGGGGTTGGCGGTGGCCGCCACACCTGAAACCGGTGGCTATCGGCTGAGCATTCGCGTTGATCTGGCATGAGCGAGCCAGCTCGGCCGATCGATTCGCGGGGGGAGCTGTTGCTGCTGCGCCACGGCATCGCCGAGGAGCGTGATGGCGCCACGCCAGAGCCCCTGCGAGCCCTCACCCCCGCCGGGATCCGCCGCACCCGGGCGGTGGTGGAACGGCTGGCCGCCCTGAATCTGAAGGCAGATCGGCTGATCAGCAGTCCGCTGATCCGTGCCCGTCAGACGGCCGAGATCGCGGTGGAGGCCGGTCTGGCGTCAGCCGTTCGGATCGACGCGGCCCTGGCCCCCGGGGGTGATCCAGGGCCGTTGGTGCAGACCTTCAGCCACCTCCGCCTGATGTTGGTGGGGCATGAACCTGATCTGGGCGCCCTTGCCGCCAGGCTGTTGGGAGCTCCCGTCGGGGCGATCCGCCTCAGGAAAGCAGGGCTGGCGGTGATCCGCCTCGACTCCCCCCCAAGCCTGAGGTTGCTGTTGGCTCCCAGGGTGCTGCTGGCGGCAGCCAGCGCTACGGCGCAGGGCTGATGGCACGCCGTAGGGTCGCAGGATCGGCAGCAGCGGCATGGCGGCGACCTCCCAGGACATTCCCTTCAGGCCAGGCCTCGAGGGAGTTCCTGCCACCCATTCGGCCATCTGCGACATCGATGGTCAGCGTGGGCTGCTCACCTACCGCGGCTATCCGGTCGACGACCTGGCGGCCAACAGCACCTTTCTGGAAACCGTCTATCTGTTGATCTGGGGAGAGCTCCCCGATGTCGACCAGCTGGCGGAATTCGAGCACGAGGTGCAGATGCACCGCCGGGTGAGTTTCCGCATCCGCGACATGATGAAGTGCTTCCCGGCCAGCGGTCACCCGATGGACGCGCTGCAGAGCAGCGCTGCCTCGCTCGGGCTGTTCTATTCACGCCGGGCCCTCGACAGCCCGGAGTACATCGTTTCGGCGGTGGTGAGGTTGATCGCCAAGATCCCCACGATGGTGGCCGCCTTCCAGCTGATCCGCAAAGGCCAGGATCCGATTCAACCCCGCGACGACCTGCCCTACGCCGCCAATTTCCTCTACATGCTCACCGAGAGGGAGCCCGACCCCCTGGCGGCGCGCATCTTCGACGCCTGCCTGATCCTCCACGCCGAGCACAGCCTCAACGCCAGCACCTTCAGCGCCCGGGTCACCGCCAGCACGCTCACCGATCCCTATGCGGTGGTGGCCTCGGCCGTCGGCACCCTCGCCGGTCCGCTCCACGGGGGGGCCAATGAAGATGTCTTGGCCATGCTCGAGGTGATCGGCAGCGAAGACCAGGTGGAGCCCTGGCTGGATCAGGCCATCGCGGAGAAGCAGAAGATCATGGGGTTCGGTCACCGGGAATACAAGGTGAAGGACCCGCGGGCCGTGATTCTTCAGAAGCTGGCCGAGGAGTTGTTCACAGCTTTCGGTGATGACCCGCTCTACGACCTGGCCCGCAGGCTGGAGCAGGCGGCGGCCGAGCGACTGGGGCCGAAGGGCATCTACCCCAACGTCGACTTCTATTCGGGGTTGGTGTACCGCAAGTTGGGCATCCCCCAGGATCTATTCACCCCGATCTTCGCCATTGCCCGCACGGCCGGCTGGCTCGCCCATTGGAAGGAGCAGCTGGGTGCCAATCGGATCTACCGACCGAGTCAGATCTACACCGGTCCGTCGGAACGGGAATGGCTGCCGATTGGGAGCCGCCCATCGGTGGGCTCTGCCGCCTAAGTTGCTCCGGTACACGCCTTCGGCATGGTGATGTCCATCCCCAGCACCCTGCTCGCGGCCGTGGCCCCCGGTCTCGACCTCCAGTCCAGCTTTGAGGCCACGCTCCAGGGGTTCGGCTTCAGCCCCGGTGCCGCCCATCTGCTCTGGCTCCCCCTCCCGATGGTGCTGGTGCTGGTGGCGGCCGTTGTCGGCGTACTGGTGAATGTCTGGCTGGAGCGGAAGATCTCCGCCGCGGTGCAGCAGCGCATCGGCCCGGAGTACGCCGGAGCTCTGGGTGTGCTTCAGCCCATCGCCGATGGCTTGAAGCTCGTGTTCAAGGAAGACATCATCCCGGCCCGGGCCGACGGTCTGCTGTTCACCCTCGGCCCCGTGCTGGTGCTGATCCCGGTGATTCTCAGCTGGCTGGTGGTTCCCTTCGGCCAGCATCTGCTCGTGAGCAATGTGGGGATCGGCATCTTTCTGTGGATCTCGCTCAGCTCCATCCAGCCGATCGGCCTGTTGATGAGCGGCTATGCCTCCAACAACAAATATTCCCTGCTTGGCGGTCTTCGTGCGGCGGCCCAATCGATCTCCTACGAGATCCCGTTGGCTCTGGCCGTGCTGGCTGTCGTGATGATGAGCAATTCCCTCAGCACCGTTGACATCGTCAATCAGCAGACCGGTGCAGGCATTCTCAGCTGGAACATCTGGCGTCAGCCGGTGGGTTTCGTGATCTTCTGGATCTGCGCTCTGGCCGAGTGTGAACGGCTTCCCTTCGATCTGCCGGAGGCTGAAGAGGAGCTGGTGGCTGGGTATCAGACCGAATACTCCGGGATGAAATTCGCCCTTTTCTACCTGGGCAGCTACATCAATCTGGTGCTCTCGGCCCTGCTGGTTTCGGTGCTCTATCTGGGTGGCTGGGGCTTCCCTCTCCCCGTGGAGTGGTTGGCCGGCTGGCTCGGTCAACCGATTGATGCCCCCCTCGTGCAGGTGATCACCGCCTCCGTAGGCATCGTGATGACCGTGCTCAAGGCCTACTTGCTGGTGTTTCTGGCAATCCTGCTGCGCTGGACGACTCCCCGGGTTCGCATCGACCAGCTCCTTGATCTCGGCTGGAAGTTCCTGCTTCCGGTTGCCCTGGTTAACCTATTGGTCACGGCTGGCCTCAAATTGGCCTTCCCCGTCTTCTTCGGCGGTTGATCCCTACCGACCCAGTCCCAATCTCCCCACGTTGAGTCTGTCGATGTTTGGATTCCTGAAAAAAGTCGGTGACTACACCCGGGATGCAGTGGGGGCCGCCCAGTACATGACCCAGGGTCTGTCGGTGACCTTCGATCACCTGCGTCGCCGACCGGTCACCGTTCAGTATCCCTACGAGAAGCTGATCCCATCGGAGCGCTACCGGGGCCGCATCCACTACGAGTTCGACAAGTGCATCGCCTGTGAGGTGTGTGTGCGGGTTTGCCCCATCAACCTCCCGGTGGTCGACTGGGTGATGAACAAAGCTACCAAGAAAAAGGAGCTTCGCAACTACTCCATCGACTTCGGGGTGTGCATTTTCTGCGGGAACTGCGTGGAATATTGTCCCACCAACTGTCTTTCGATGACCGAGGAGTATGAGCTGGCGGCCTTTGATCGCCACAGTCTCAATTACGACAACATCGCCCTCGGCCGACTGCCCACCAGTGTGACCACCGACCCTGCCGTGATCCCGCTCCGGGAGCTGGTCTATCTACCCAAGGGTGAGATCGATCCCCATGGAGTACCGGCCGACAGCCCCCGAGTCGGCAAGCTGCCGAGGGATTTGCTCCCTGCCATCAGCCAGGACGCCGCCACCACGAACCCAGCCACCAAGGAGGAGAACAGCTGATGACCATCGCCTCCACCACCCAGCTGATCTGTTTCGTCGCCCTCTCAGCCACCGTTGTTCTCGGTGCGCTCGGGGTGGTTCTTCTCCCGAACATCGTTTACTCCGCCTTTTTGCTCGGCGGGGTGTTCCTTTCTGTGGCAGGTCTTTACCTGCTTCTCAACGCCAGCTTCGTGGCTGCAGCCCAGGTGCTCGTCTACGTGGGCGCTGTGAATGTGCTGATCCTCTTCGCGATCATGTTGGTGAATAAGCGGGAGGATCTCTCATCCATCCCGGGTCTGGCTCTGCGCCGTGTTCTCTCCGGTGCGGTCTGCGCTGGACTGTTCGCTCTGCTGATCCGGGTTGCCTTCACCACACCCTGGCCACTGCCCGGTCCCCAGCCTGTCGGAGAGGAAGCCACGATCCGGATCGGCGAGCATCTGTTCAGCGACTACCTGCTGCCGTTTGAGCTGGCTTCGGTGCTGTTGTTGATGGCCATGATCGGTGCGATCGTGCTGGCCCGTCGGGATGTGTTCAGTACGGATGTTGCAACCGGAGAGCCAGCTGACCAGGGATTGATTGAAAAGGCCACCACCCAGCTGCTGATCGAGTCCAACCTGCAGGAAACCTCCCGATGACCCCCGAAGCCTCCTTTTCAATTCCGCTCCAGGCCTATCTCGCCGTGGCAGCTCTTCTCTTCTGTACTGGTGTCTGGGGCCTGATCAACAGCCGCAATGCTGTGCGTGTGCTGATGAGTATCGAATTGATGCTCAATGCTGTGAACATCAATCTGATGGCGTTCTCCAGCTATCTCGACGGTGATCTGATTCGCGGTCAGGTCTTTACCATCTTTGTGATCACGGTCGCAGCTGCGGAAGCGGCCGTCGGCTTGGCCATTTTGCTCTCCCTTTATCGCAACCGCGAGACGGTGGACATGGAACGCTTCAATCTGCTTCGCTGGTAATCCGGAACAGCCATGCGGCTCCAGAGGGTCTGGCTGATTGTCCGTTCAGGCAGCCAGGCGGCCCAGCGTCAGGCCAGGCGCTGCTCGGAAGAACTCCGCGACCGTGGTTGCCACGTGGTGATCGCCACCAGCGGCTTCGGTTGCAATCCCTACCCGGGTCTGTTGGCCACGGAGACCGAACTGCCTGATCTCACGATCGTGCTGGGTGGTGACGGCACCGTGCTAGGTGCAGCCCGCCATCTGGCCTGCCATGGCGTGCCGATCCTCAGTTTCAATGTGGGTGGCCACCTCGGTTTTCTCACCCATGAACGCCGCCTCCTGGCTCTCGGGGATGGGACGGAGAGCCTCTGGTGCCGACTTCACGACGACCAGTTCGCCCTGGAGCGGCGGATGATGCTCGAGGCCCATGTCGATCGGGCTGACGGCACGGTGGTGGAGGCCACCGACGGCTCCCATCTGGCCCTCAACGACGTTTACCTGCGTCCCTGCCTTGACGACCAGTCCCCCACCTGCGTTCTGGAACTGGAGATTGATGGCGAGGTGGTGGATCAGTACCGAGGTGATGGCCTGATCCTGGCCACGCCCACCGGGTCGACGGGCTATGCCATGGCGGCCGGTGGACCGATCCTCCATCCAGGGATTGAAGCGATCGTGGTCACGCCGATCTGCCCGATGAGCCTCTCCAGCCGCACAGTGGTGGTGCCACCCCGGGCTCGTCTGAGTGTGTGGCCCCTTGGTGATTCCAGCCGTCGGGTGAAGCTCTGGACCGATGGGGCCCATGCCACCACCCTGGAAGCCGGTGACCGCGCAGTGGTGCAGCGTGGTCGCCACCCGGCGCTGTTTGTCCTGCTGGAGCAGAGTCCTTCCTATTACCGAACGCTCACCCATAAGCTTCATTGGGCCGGCAGCCTTACGGCTGCAGAACCCTCTCCAAACTGATCCTCAACGGCTCCTCAACGGATCCTCCGCCCGCACATCCTCGCTGAACAGAACCCGATGGCTCTGGAGATTGAACGCCGTTTTCTGGTGCAGGCGGATGGCTGGCGCTCCCACGTGAGCAGGAGCCAGCCGCTGCGGCAGGGTTACCTGGTGGCAGGTCCGGATGGTTTTACCGTTCGGGTGCGTTTGTCTGAGCTTGAGGCCTGGCTCACCCTCAAGGCAGCCGCCTCGGCGGATGGGTTGGTTCGCCATGAATTTGAGTATCCGATTCCGCTGAGCGATGCTGCCGACCTGCTGGCCATCTGCCCGTGGCAGCTCGCCAAGACCCGCCACCATCTCGACCTTGAGGGGGGCGAGTGGGTGTTGGATGCCTTCGAGGGTGGCAATGCCCCGTTGCTAGTGGCGGAAGTGGAACTAGACAGGGCGGGTCAGTTGATCACGCTACCGGCCTGGTGCGGGCTGGAGATCACCGGGCGGCAGGAGCTGAGCAATGCGGCCCTGGCCCGGCGTCCGCTGGCTTCCTGGTCGGGGTCTGAGCAGAGGGCCTTGCTGAATCCTTAGGGATTGCGGTCGAGGAAGCAGCAATTGAAACCATCTCGGCAGATCTTGCCCCGATCCATGGCCCAGTTGAGAAGGGCCACCCTGTTCTTGGCGCCGGTCTTGGTGAAGATGTTGCTTACGTGGTTATCCACCGTGCGCTTACTGATCGTGAGCCGGGTGGCGATTTCCTGGTTGGTGAGTCCTTCCGCCACCAGCTCGATGATCTCGATCTCCCGTTCCGACAGCTCGTTCACCACTGGATCGCAACGGGATCAGACCGCATGGTCCAAAGCAAGAACGGCACTCTACGCAGTGGCGCCCGCGGGCTGTTGTCGCATCATGGCCTTGTCTGCGTCGATGCGGTGGGGTTTCAGGAAGCACTGGCTACGGGTCGGTTTGTGGTGACCGCGGAGGTGACTCCGCCCAGAGGCGGTAACCCTGCCCGCACCTTGGAGGCCGCACGGGCCCTTAAGGGCTGGGTCGACGCCGTGAACGTGACCGATGGCAGTCGGGCGGTGATGCGCATGAGCAGCCTGGCGGTGTGTTGCCTGCTGCAGCGTGAAGGTCTCGAGCCGGTGCTGCAGATGGCCTGCCGCGACCGCAATCGGATCGCCCTCCAGGCCGACCTGCTCGGTGCCCATGCCCTTGGCCTGCGTAATCTGCTTTGCCTCACGGGGGATCCGGTGCGTGTGGGTGATCAGCCCGATGCCCGGCCAGTGAATGAGCTGGAGTCGGTGCGCCTGCTCCAGCTGGTGAACCAGTTGAATGCCGGCCTGGATCCCGTGAACGGTGCGCTGCCGGACGGTGCCACGAGTCTGTTTGCCGGCGCTGCGGCTGATCCCCAGTCGCCCAGCTGGAGCGGTGTCAAGGCCCGCCTGCGCCGCAAGCACGAGGCTGGGGCGCGTTTCGTTCAAACCCAGATGGTCAGCGACGCCGCTGCGCTGCAGCGTTTTATCGAAGAGATTGCCGCACCGCTCAATCTCCCGGTGATTGCAGGTGTTTTTCTGCTGAAATCGGCGAAAAACGCCCTGTTCATCAACCGCGTGGTGCCGGGCGCCAACATCCCCCAGGTTCTGATCGATCGGCTGGCCGCAGCTGATGACCCCGCGGCTGAGGGGGTGGCCATCGCCGCTGAGCAGGTCGTTCAGTACAGGCAGATCGCCCAGGGGGTTCACCTCATGGCCATCAAGGCTGAGGAGAGGATTCCCGCCATCCTGGCGAAGGCAGGGATGGCCTGCGCTGCTGACTGACCTTCAGCTGGCGATCTGGGAGAGAGCAAGGTCGGTGCCGAGAAGCTCGGCCATGGCCTTCTGCTGAGGAGAGGGAGCCACATGGTCATGGCGCCGTGCATCGGTGATCAACCAGTCCAGCGCGGCCTCCTGGAGATCGAAGTGATCACCATTGCGGTCTACGCAGTACCGGCCGAACACCAGTTTGTCGACGAGTCGAACACCAGCACCGATGCGTGAGTAATC
The DNA here is from genome assembly GCA_035284925.1 of Cyanobacteriota bacterium. GTDB lineage: Bacteria > Cyanobacteriota > Cyanobacteriia > PCC-6307 > Cyanobiaceae > UBA5018. Next base: position 9,798 of record JAYKGZ010000081.1, read on the forward strand.
GAAGATGATCGAGTTGTCGATGGTGGCGCCTTCGCAGATGTGACAACTTGGGCCGATCATCGCAGGTCCCTTGATCGTGGCGCCGTCTTCAATCTTGGTCATGCCGCCTACGTAGACGGGTCCCTCAATCGTGATCTTGTCCCAGTTCGCGGCCACATTGAGGCCGGTGAAAACCCCTGGTCTCACCTCTTTGCCCGGGATCTGAACCTGGCGAACCTTTCCCTGGAGAACGCTGCGAATCGCCTGCCAGTAATCAGGCACCTTTCCGATGTCAACCCACTCAAATTCCATGGGAAGGGCGTAGAAAGGAGCTCCGGCCTCTACGAGACGTGGGAAGAGATCAGAACCGATATCAAAGGGGATGCCATTGGGCACGTAATTGAGCACAGAAGGCTCAAAAATGTAGATGCCCGTATTAATCATGTCGCTGGCTGCTTCTTCTACAGAAGGTTTCTCCTGGAAGGACCGAACCCGGCCATCGGGGTCGGTGACCACCACCCCATAGCTGCTCACCTGGTCGCGGGGGACGCGCTTGGTGATCAGGCTGGCCATGGCCCCTTTCTCCCGGTGGCGCCTGACCGCTTCGGTAAGGTCCAGGTCGATCAGGGCATCCCCGCAGAGCACCACGAAGGTGTCGTCGAAAAAGTTCTGAAAATTTTGAATCTTCTTGAGACCACCGGCTGAGCCAAGGGCCTGACCGATCAGTACGCCGTCTTCAATCCGACCTTCGAAGCTGTAGGCAATCTGCACGCCGAAGCGTTGGCCATCACGGAAATAATTCTCGATCTCCTCAGCGAGGTGAGAAACGTTGACCATGATTTCATCGAAGCCATGCTCCCGCAGCAGCTCCAACAGAAACTCCATCACGGGTTTCTGGAGGATGGGAATCATCGGCTTGGGGATCACATGGGTGATCGGTTGGATCCGAGTGCCCTTCCCTGCCGCCAGGATCATCGCCTTCATGGCGTTCTTTCATTTCTGACCGCCCAGCCACCTTAGGCAGGCTTTTCAGGCCGCCAATGGAGTCTCGGCCGGCATGAGAGCTGGCCCCGGAACCGGCCGCAGCGCCAGCTGAACAGATTCTCCCTCCATCGGAATCCGCCGCAGGCTCAGGGGGCCATACAGCCCATGCTCCTGTTCCAGCTCCACTTTTCCCTGATGGCAGAGGAACAGCAGGGCCCAGAACACCCCCACTCGGTCGGCATCCAGATCGGGTTCCACCTGGCCGCTGCGGACGGCCCCACCCCAGGCCTCCACCAGCTCCTCAAACCGAGCCCAGCCCCAGGCTGGCTCCCAGCGGACCAGAAACGTGCTCAAGGCGGCTGTGGTCTCAGGCAGTTTTTCCCGGTGGGCCAGGGCGGCCACCTGTTCGATGGCGGCCCGCTCGCTATAACGCCTGGGCCGTTGCCGCTGCCGTCGCCGCAGTTCATCGCCCTCCAGGCGCTCGGCGATGTCCTCCAGCTGACGGATCAGCTCCCCCAGGGTCACTGGGCGCTGCAGAGGCGGCGGTGCCACAGGGCGTCGGCGCAGATGGCGCTCGGGTCGCCGGGGCCATTCCACGCCTGTGTTGACGATCCATCCCTGGCCGTCATCGTCGAACCCGAACTCCATCGAAGTCTCGATCTCAGGTTCGGGAGGAAACGTGCTGGCCTCAAGCACCTCCGCCTTGAGGCTCACCAGCACCGAAGCGGCCAGAAACGCTTCGCTCGTATCAGCCAGTTCCTGCTCATAGCTTCCCCCGGAGCCGGACGGCACGAGCCTCGGCACCACGATTCGCTGGCGCAGCTGATCGAGAAAGCCGTCGATCACGGCGATCACGTCGACATCCCAGGGATCGATCTCGCCCTGTTCGGCTGCATCCTGAAGCAGCCGGATGGCAAGCCGGGCACCTGCTTCGGCCAAGCTCCTCCAGGCTGTGGATATCTCTTCACCCTAACGGGGAATTCCTGAGCTCACCAGGGGGCAGGTCAGTTCACGGAAACGGTGAGGGAGTCTCCGGAATCGCCACTGCCTTCGTCGTGACGGCCACCGCTCTGCCCGGCCGCCGGCAGCAGCCCAAGCTGGGCATCCACAGTGGCGCGGTAGCGCTGCAGATCGTTTTCGAGCTCGCGCAGCCGTACCTGCTGGGCTTCCATCTCGGCCTGATTCTGCAGAAACTCCACCTTCCGCACCACTCCGGTCCAGACGGCGAACACCCAGGCCGCCGTGGCCCCGATTCCGCCCACCAGGAGCAGCAGGGCCGCCAGCGGCAGGGTGCTGGAGACCCCGGGGAGGATGTGGACCGTGGTGGCGGCAGTGTTCTCAAGCGTGAACATCACCATCGCCAGCCCGAAGCTGAAAATGAGCAGAAAGTTCAGCTGTTTCATTGAAGTCAGTCGATCGCCCCGCGGCGGACTTTAGGCCCGCTCAGGAGGGCAGAAAGGGGGCCTTCAGCGGAGCCGAGCGGATCAGACCGGCTCCCGCAGGTCTTCGCAGTGCCTTCATCGCCGCCTCGTCACGGGCGACGAGGGTTTCCATGCTGGCTCGGTAGGTGTCCGTCATCAGCCTCGGATACAGGCCGATCCCGATGATCGGCACCAGCAGGCAGCCGATCACGTAGATCTCACGGGGTTCGGCATCCACCAACTGGGAGTGGGCCACGAGCTCAGGGTTCTCCTTTCCGAAGAAGATCTCACGCAGCATGGAGAGCAGGTAGATGGGGGTGAGGATCACACCCACAGCGGCCAGTCCGTCGATCACGATCCGGAACGGAAGGGTGTAGGCATCGTCGGTGGCGAAGCCCACGAACACCATCAGCTCACTCACGAAGCCGCTCATGCCAGGCAGCGCCAGCGAAGCGAGGGAGCAGACGGTCCAGAGCGCGAACATCTTGCGCATCTTCTGCCCCACTCCCCCCATCTCATCGAGCTGGAGCGTGTGGGTGCGGTCGTAGGTGGCACCCACCAGGAAAAAGAGGCTGGCGCCGATCAGGCCGTGACTGATCATCTGGAGCATGGCACCACTGGAGCCGAGAGCACTGAAACTGCCGATGCCGATCAGCACGAAGCCCATGTGGCTGATCGAGCTGTAGGCGATCTTGCGTTTGAGGTTGCGCTGGGCAAAGGAGGTGAGCGCCGCATAGATGATGTTCACAACCCCCAGCACCACCAGAAGGGGTGCGAACTGGGCATGGGCGTCGGGAAGGATCTGGCAGTTGAACCGCAGCAGGGCATAGCCGCCCATCTTGAGCAGGATGCCTGCCAGCAGCATGTGAACCGGGGCGGTCGCCTCCCCATGGGCATCGGGAAGCCAGGTGTGAAGCGGCACGATCGGAAGCTTCACACCAAAGGCGATCAACAGGCCCGCATAACAGAGCAGCTGGAACCCTGGCGTGAAGTTCTTGGCCATCAGATCGGCGTACTCGAAGCTGATCGTGTCCCCGTAGA
>JAYKGZ010000082.1:0-3889 GCA_035284925.1 Cyanobacteriota bacterium
CCCGCACACGTGGCAGCTTTGAGATCGCCGCCAGGCGTCTCTCAGCCGACGTTCAGGCGTTTTCTCCCACGAGCAGTTCGCTGAGCAAGGGGGAAAGCCTGCTCGACACGGCCCTCACCTATGTGGCCATGGGAACCAACATCCTGGTGGTTCGTCACCGCTGCGCGGGTGTGCCTCAGCAACTGGCCTCAGAGCTGGATGCCGCCGGAGCCAGGGTGGCCCTGCTCAACGCCGGCGATGGGCTGCACAGCCATCCCAGCCAGGCCCTCCTGGATCTGTTCACCCTGGCACGTCATTTCTCACCCGATGCCCCGACTCCCGAAGCCTTGCGCGGCCGTCGTGTGGTGATCGTGGGGGATGTGCTCCATTCCCGTGTGGCGCGCTCCAACCTCTGGTCGCTCACAGCCTGCGGTGCTGATGTGGTGCTATGTGGCCCCCGCACCCTGCTTCCTGAGGCCTTCGCAGAGTTTGTTGCCGCACCTCCCCCAGGCCAGCCCCGTGATCCGGTGGAGCTGCGCGGCCGCATCAGCATCGAGCGCCAGCTGGATCACGCCCTTGCAGGCGCCGATGCGGTGATGACCCTGCGGTTGCAGCAGGAGCGCATGCAGCAGCATCTGCTCACCAGTCTCGATACCTATCACCGCAGATTCGGGATCACCCATGAGCGGCTTGAGCGCTGCGGCAAGGCCGTGCCGGTGCTGCATCCAGGCCCGGTGAACCGCGGCCTTGAACTGGCCGGAGCCCTTCTCGACGACCCTTCGGTGTGCCTGGTGGACGAACAGGTGACCAATGGGATCCCCGTGCGGATGGCCCTGCTCTATCTGCTGGCGGCCTCGGAAACAGCCTGAAGCCCAGGCTCGGGCCTCTCTCTTTCAGAGCAGTTTGAAGCCATCCAGCAGCAGTCCGTAGAGCAGCCCGATGCGACCCATGTCGAGCAACTGAAGCGCGAGCCGATCACCACCGCGGCGAAGCAGAGGTCCACGAACCCGGATCGCCAACTCGATCACCAACACACAGAGCAACGCCCCAAGCGGATCAAGCCTCGACAGGGCCCCGGTGATCGATCCCACCGCGCCACCCATTGCAAAGCTGATCAACAGCACAATCAACAGCAGCGAAAGACGCCTCCAGGGGTTGGCGGCCCACCGCTCCAGGGATGGACCCAGTTCGGCCACCTGGCGCTGGAACCGGGTCTGCTGGGTGATCAACGGGAAAGGGGTGGCAGGACCGTGATGGGTGATGTACCCATGGGCTGGTGATCCCCATCACCCGGCCCAACCCTGCCTGCACCCTGTCTACACCATTTGTGGAGGAATGGGTGACTTCCAGGCGCTACCGATAGGGGATTCGAATAAAAAGCCCGGGCCTCAGGCCCGGGACGGGTGACGGGGACACCCCTAACAAAGCGGTTAGCTGTCAGGGCTTCAAGATCAACCAGGCCGTTTTGCGGAGCGTCCTGAGGACACCTTGACGACCGCAGCCAGCACCTCAGCCCTCGTTGTCCTTCTTGCGGGGCGTCTTCCCCTCGAGGAGTTCCAGCAGCGCTTCCATCTGTGCCATCACACCGCGCACCTCACCAGGCTCAGGAAGGAGCCCATCCTCCATCACGCCCTGATGCATCTCCCGCAGTTCCTGGCGGATGTAGCGCAGGTGGCTGACCACCTGTTCTCGCTTGGACTGCGACATCGAGAGGGGCGTTGGTTTTCTTCCCTTCTTTTACCTCATCACCCACCGTCACAACCGAGAATGGAGAATAGGGGACTCGAACCCCTGACCTCTGCGGTGCGATCGCAGCGCTCTACCAGCTGAGCTAATTCCCCGGGATCGAGGACTCCATTATCCCTACGGCCTCAAGCCTGTTTCGTTGCCTGCGCCGCCATGACCGCGTCGATCACCCCCGAACGGCTCGCCGCCTTTGATGAAGCGTCGATGGCTGAGCTCGCCCAGCGCCTGGATCACGACGACTACCCCAGCCCCTTTGATGCCCTGGCGGACTGGCATCTGCTGAGGGCCCTGGCCATCCACCGTCCCGAGCTCGCCAGGCCCTACGTGCATCTGGTGGATCAGGAACCCTTTGATGAGGACTGATCCGTGAAGGGCGAGCCAGGCCACCTGGATCCCCTGGCGGGCCGCCGGGTGCTGGTGGCCATCACCGGCAGCATCGCCGCCGTGAAACTGCCCCAGCTTGTGAGTGCCCTGGCCCAACGCGGTGCACAGGTGCGCTGCCTGCTGACCCCCTCCGCGGAGAGGCTGGTGAGCGCCGTGGCCCTGGGGTCGCTGAGCCGCCATCGCTGCTATCTCGAGGCGGATCAATGGACCCATCTCGCCCCGAGACCGCTCCATGTGGAGCTGGCCGAGTGGGCCGAGCTGATCCTGGTGGCCCCCCTGAGTTCCACCAGCCTCGGGCGCTGGGTGCATGGGCTCGGCGACACCCTCCTGGCCTCGATGCTGCTGGCTGCGGAGGTTCCGGTGGTGGCGGCCGCCACCATGAACACCGCCATGTGGACGTCACCGGGCGTGCTGGCCAACTGGACAGCCCTGCAGAGCTTTCCCCGCGTGCTGCCCCTGGCACCGACCCGAGGTCTGCTCGCCTGTGATCGCCAAGGGGATGGCCGGATGGCCGAGCCCCTCCAGCTGCTGCTCGCTCTGGAATCCCTGGCGCTGCGGGGATGGGAACGCGACTGGCAGGGCCGCTGCCTTGTGGTGAGCGCAGGGCCCACGCGCGAGCCGCTGGATCCGGCCCGCTGCCTCACCAACCCCAGCACAGGTCTGATGGGTGTGATGCTCGCCCAGGCCGCCCGTCTGCGGGGTGCTTCCGTGCAGCTCGTGCATGGACCCCTGGCGCTCGATCCCACCCTGCTCGAAGGCCTGGAACGCTTCCCGATCACCACCGCAGCCGAGCTGCAGCGCTGCCTCCTCCAGCTCCAGCCGAAGGCCGATGCGATCGCGATGGCGGCCGCGGTGGCCGACCATCGCCGCACAACCCCCCTGGCGAACAAACTTCCCAAGAGCGAGCTCCACGCTGCCCTCGCCGGGGGATGGGAACCGGTGCCCGATCTGCTGGCTGAGTTGGTGGCCAGGCGGCCGGCCGGACAGCCGATCCTCGGCTTTGCCGCCGTTTGCGGGGATGGGCTCAGCCAGGCCCGGGCGAAATTGGAGCGCAAGGGCTGCGATCTGCTCTTCGCCAATCCGATCGATCTGCCGGATGCGGGCTTTGGGGCCAGCACCAACCGGGGCTGGCTGCTGGGCCCGGGTGAAGCCGTTGAGGAACTCGCTCTGAGCGGCAAATTCGCCCTGGCCCACCGGCTGGTGGACGCGCTCGGGGCCCTGCTCAGGCCGCCAGAGGGTGGGGTTGTTGAGGGGGATCCTGCTGAAGCAGATCCATGAAGGTACGCAGCTGGAGCCTGGGGATGTAGGGCCAGCCTCCGCGGCGCTCCATGTCCTGAAGCACTTCGAACAGGCGGTTGCGATCGGAGGGAAGGCTGCTGCGGAAGGGACCGTCCTGAAGGCTGCGATGCAACTGCTCCAGCTGGCGGAGCAGGGCAAGCAGTGCCTCAGGCCTGGAGGCCAGCTCCTGGGAGAAGGCCTCCAGTTCGGCCAGGAGTGCGCTCAGTCGTTGCTGCTGCGGGGCCGTGAGCCCTTCGCCGAGGATCGGCTCGGCTGGCGTGACCGCTTGGGTGGGTTCGCTGCTGGTCATCGCGGCCGGGTGCCTGGGAAACGGGTTGTTGAGAGCCGCGACATCGTACGGGGATCTGGCAATTAGCACCGGTAGGATCCGCGCCAGCCCAGTCATAAAGCCCCGTTTCTGCGGCTTTCTCCCATGCTTTTCCGACCCCTGCTGGCCCTGGTGCTGGCGCTGTGCCTGACCCTGGTGACTGCCTGCAGCGGC
>JAYKGZ010000083.1:0-15639 GCA_035284925.1 Cyanobacteriota bacterium
TGCCGGTGAGCCTGGAAACCAAGGTGGGCGACGGCGAAGACACCGAACTGCTCGATCTGCTCGCCGGTGAAGGCGATCTCCCGGAAGAGCGCGTCAACGACGAGTGCATGAAGGACGACCTCCGCAATCTGCTTGAGCAGCTTCCGGACCTCCAGGCCAGGGTCTTGAAGATGCGCTATGGGATCGCCTGCGATGGCCCCGTCCCGGAGGAGCCGATGAGCCTCAGCTCGATCGCCAAGGCCCTTGGCATGAGCCGTGACAAGACCCGCAACCTGGAGCGGAAGGCCCTGGAGGGGATCCGATCGAAATCGCGGATGTTGCAGGATTACCTGGTGGTGTGATTCAGAAGAACTGATTCAGAAGAGGAGATTCAGAAGAAGTGATTCAGAAGAACTGGTCGAAGTTATCGAAGTCGACAGCTTTGAAATTGCCGCTCTGAACCTGCTCCATGAGGCCCTCCAGTTGCACCCACAACGCACCGGCCGTGGCCACCGCCAGAGCGAACGACACCAGAAGGGCCACGGCCAGGGAGAACCCGAACACCGACAGGCTGCCACCGATGAACAGGGTGATCCCCAGAACCACGCCCATGTAGGCGAAGGTGGTTTCCCGGGTGCCAAGAGGCAGCAGGGCCAGGCGATCCTGCTTCCAGCCCTCCAGGCGCTGCTGCACCAGCTTGGCGAAGGTGAGGCCACACAGCACCCCGATCGCTAGTCCAAGACCCGCCAGCACATAGGGAGGCTGCTGAATCGGGGCGTACTCGAGAAAGATCTCCGCGGGGTTGAGATCGCCGAAATCTGCGCTGCCGAAATCTGCGCTGCCGAAATCCGCTGCGGCCTCGCTGAGATTGATGGGCGCGGGGAACGGCGCTGAAGGCACGGGGGATGGAATTCGAGTGGCGTGACCCTAGCGATGTCCGCGGCTCACAGGCCTCAGGCTGCCGTGCGCTGAGGAGCCGCGCGTCCCAGCAGCCTCCCTCCGAAGCTCCAGCCCAGCTGCTCGAGCAGGCGTTGCGGGCCGAAGGTCCGGCCCATCAACTCGAGCAGGCTGCGCAGGTCTTCGGTGGAAAGTCGGTCGTCCTTCACCAGGGTGAGCAGCAACCTCTGCCGCAGCCCACGACCTCCATCTCCGAGCAGCAGTTTCAGGCCTGCCCCGGCCACCGGCAACAGGTCGGCCGCCCCACCCTCCTCGGCCTGAACCACCGCAAGCAGGTTTTCGAGCCGGTGAACCTGCAGGCGGCCATCCCGATCGAAGATCACTTCCAGCAGCTTCTCCCTCATTTCGGCCGTGTCGCCGGCCAGCAGGCGCCGGGCCACGTAGGGGTAGGCCACGCGGATGATCCGGAAGCCGGGATCCAGGCGCAGCGCCAGTCCCTCCTGACTCACCACCGCCCTGATGATCAGGGCGAAACGGGCCGGCACCCTGAACGGATAGGCATACATCAGTTCGGAGAAGCGATCGGTGATCGCCTTGAAGTTGAAGTTGCCCACGTTCTCGCCAAGCGTTCCGCCGAGCACCTCTTCCAGGGCCGGAACAATCAGGGCGAGATCGGCATCCTCGCGGAGAAAGCCCAGGGTCTGAAAATCCCGGGCCAGGGCCAGGAAGTCGCGGTTGATCAGATGAACGACGGCTCCGGTGAGGGTGAGACGGTCGGCATCGCTGATCTCATCCATCATGCCGAAATCGACATAGGCGACATGGCCGAGGGAACCAGTTCTCCCCGGAAGGGCGAAGAGATTGCCGGGATGGGGGTCGGCGTGGAAATAACCGAACTCGAGCAGCTGCCGCAGGCCGGCGATCACGCCGGTGCGGATCAGGGCTGCCGGATCCAACCGCTGGGCCTCGAGCTCCTGGCGCTGCTGGAGCTTCGTGCCATTGATCCACTGGGTGGTGAGCACCCTCGTGGCCGAGCGTTGCCGCTCCACCCGGGGCACGGTGACTTCAGGGTGATTGGCAAAAAGCCGTGCAAACCGTTCGGCGTTATCAGCCTCGAGCCGGTAGTCGATCTCTTCAAACAGAGACCTTCCGAACTCGTCAATGATTTCGTCGAGACCGAAACCGAGATTGAGAGGCAGCAGCGGCGCGCTCATCACCCCCAGCATCCGGATCAACACCAGGTCGCGGCGCAGGATGAAGGCCAGATTGGGCCGTTGCACCTTCACAGCCACCCAGTGCCCATCGAACATCCGGGCCCGGTAGACCTGGCCCAGGCTGGCCGCCGCCACCGGGTGATCCGGAAACTCGGCAAAGAGCTCGGTGACCGGGGCACCCAGCTCCTCCTCGATGGTCGCCAGGGCCACGGCATGGGGGAAAGCCGGCAGGTCGTCCTGAAGCTTCGTGAGCTGCTCCAGCCAGTCGCGGCGCACCAGATCGGGCCGGGTGGAAAGGGCCTGCCCCACCTTGATGAAGCACGGCCCGAGGTTGGTGAGGGTGGCGAGGATCGCCTTCGCCAGCCGTCTCTGGGTGGCCGGATCCCGGCTGCTGGCCTGGAGCATGAGAGCCAGGGCGAGGCTGCCGAGCTGCCAGAGAACCACGACCAGCCTGCCCAGCAGCAGATGGGGCCGGAGCAGCAACCAGCGCAGGTCAGCTGCAGGGTCGTAGCTGGGGAGGGCTGCGCTCAAGGCAGGCGTTTCACAATTAGAAAACTCTAGAAAGTGATTTCGTGCATCGCACCCTGGCCCTGCATCTGCCGGCCCATGGTGGGGGCCGCGGCCTGGCGCCTGCTCTGGCACGGCTGCTGCGCCGCACCCCGGGCAGCTGGGACCTGCCGGAGTTGCCGGATTGGGGTGGCCCGCTCGTGGCGGAGGGTGCTGTTGCCGCCGCCCAGGCCCGCGCTGCGGCGCTGCTCGGAGCGGAGCGCTGCTGGTTTGGGGTGAACGGGGCCACGGGACTGCTGCAGGCCGCAATGCTGGCGCTGGCGGCCCCGGGACAACGGGTGTTGCTCCCCCGCAACCTTCACCGCTCGCTCATTCATGGCTGCGTGCTGGGTGATCTTCACCCGGTGTTGTTCGCCCCGCCCTTTGATCCCGCCACCGGCCTCTGGCTGCCTCCCACCCCCGAGCAGCTGCGCCAGGCCATCGCCGCAGCCCGCCGGGGAGGGGATCTGGTCGCGGTTGTTTTGGTGTCACCCACGTATCAGGGATTGGGGGCGGACCTGACGGGGCTGGTCGACGTGGCCCATTCCGCCGATCTGGCGGTGCTGGTGGATGGGGCCCATGGCCATGGAGAAGCCATGGCTGCCGGGGCCGATCTGTGCGTACTGTCGCTGCAGAAGAGCGCTGGGGGACTAGCCCAGAGCGCGGCCCTGCTGGCCCAGGGACCCCGGCTGGCTTGGTCTCGGATTGAACGGGCCCTGGGCTGGCTGCAGACCTCCAGCCCAAGCGCCCTGCTGCTGCAGTCGAGCGCTGCCGCCATTGAGCAGATCACCAGCCCGGCTGGCCGCCGGCATCGGGCAGGTATCGCCGAGCGGGGGAGGCGTCTGGCGACGCGCTGCCGGACTGCCGGTCTGCCCCTGGTGGCGAACCAGGATCCGCTCCGGCTGGTGCTGAACTGTGCCGCCCTGGGCATCAACGGCCTTGAGGCCGATGCCTGGTTGCTGCAACGCAAGGTGATTGCTGAACTGGCGGAGCCGGGTACGGTCACGTTCTGCCTGGGGATGAGCCCCCCCCGCGACGTGGAACACCGGTTGCCGGCCGCCCTGCTGGCCCTGCGCCAGGCCCTCGGCGGGCCTGCCCGGCCACCGTTCAGCCACCCACCGCTCCCGCCGGTGGCCGAACCTGAACTGCCGGTGGGCGTGGCCTGGCGACGGCCCGCCGAGGCCGTGCCGCTCAGGGAAGCCGCTGGCCGGATCGCCGCGGAGAGCCTCTGCCCCTACCCCCCCGGCATCCCCCTGCTGATACCAGGAGAGCGGATCGATCCGGCCAGGGCCTCCTGGCTGGCGGAGCAACAGCGGCTGTGGCCCGGTCAGATCGCTGATACGGTGATGGTTGTGGCCGGTTCATGAGGGGAGGGCCGGGGCAAGCGATGCAGCAGCACGACCCGGGCGGGGCCGGGGGTTCACCCGATCGCTACCAATGGGATTTCGTGACCCCGGGCCTGCCGGATGGGGCCTTTGAGCACGCCCCCGGCTTCAGCCCCACCCCGATGGAGCTGCGGGTGATGCTGCTGGCCCATCTGAGGCCTCGACACGACTCGCTGGTGTGGGATGTGGGAGGGGGAACCGGAGCCCTGGCGCTGGAGATCGCCCGGCTCATGCCCCGCGGCCTGGTTCATACCCTGGAACGCGACCCTGAGGCGATCGAGCTGCTGGAGCGGAACCGCCGACGCTTCGGGATCCAGAACCTGCACATCCATGCCGGGGCAGCTCCTGCCGATCTGGCCAACCTGCCCGGGCCTCCCGATCGGGTGCTTCTGGAGGTGGGGCGTCCCCTCGGCGATGTGCTCCGTCAGGTGTGGGAGGTGCTGGTGCCCCAGGGGCGCCTGGTGATCAGCACCGCCAGCCTGGAGGGCCTGGTTGATGCCAGCGACACCCTCACCCAGCTGCAGGCCTGCGATGTGAACGTGGTGCAGGCAACCGTTCACCGGATGCAGAGACGAGGCAGCCAGGCCAAACTGGCGGCCGCCGAGCCGCTGTTCCTGATCGGGGCGGAACACCCGTGAGCCCGGAGCCCGGGATTCCCGCCGCCCCCTCGCGCCAGGCCACCTCGGCGGCCCGGCTTCTGAGCGGCTGGCTGGCCGGTGGCTTCGGTTTCGTGGTGGTGATGCTGGGAGGCTGGTGGTTCACCCTGGCCGTGGGGGTGATCGTGCATCTGGGGCTGCTGGAGTTCTTCCGGATGACCCAGTTCAAAGGCATCCGGCCCGCCACCAAGACCACCCTCGTGGCTGTGCAGCTGTTGCTGATCACCACCAAGGCGGCCAGCGGGGCTGGCGATGGGCTGTTCGTGGGCGACGTGGCAGCGGCGATCCTGCCGGCATCCGGGGCGGTGATCTGTGGCTGGCTGCTGCTGCAGCCGAGCACCGGCACGATCGCCGACATCGCCGCTTCGATCTTCGGGCTGTTCTATCTGGGCTTCCTTCCGAGTCACTGGATCAAGTTGCGCGGCCTCGACGACGCGGCTCTCGCCCCGAACCTCCTGGCCCATGCCGTGCCGCTCAGCAGCGGCACCGCGCTGACCCTGCTGGCCTGCTTTCTGATCGTGGCCACCGACATCGGTTCGTACGTGATCGGTCGAAGGCTGGGACGACATCCGCTCTCGCCGATTTCGCCCGGCAAGACGGTGGAGGGAGCGATGGGAGGCGTGGCCTGCGCCTGTGCCGTGGGCGCCCTCGGGGGTGAACTCCTGGGCTGGCCCTGGGGGTGGTTGATCGGCGCCTGCCTGGGCGCCGTGGTGGCGTTGTTCGCCGTTGTGGGCGATCTCACGGAATCGATGATCAAGCGCGATGCCGGTGTGAAAGATTCGGGCGATGTGATTCCCGGCCACGGCGGGGTGCTCGATCGCATCGACAGCTACCTGTTCACACCGGCGGTGGTGTATTCCCTGGTCACCCTGGTGCTCCCCCTGCTGCAGCGCTGATCAGCCCGACCAGCACGAGCCACCGATTAGGGAATGACCCGGGCTGCTCCGCTCAGCTGCAGCATGCCTGCCTCGAGGGCAGCCTTCTCGATGGTGATGTTGGGATCCATCGGCAGGCGATGGACCGCCACGCCGTCCTCCACCGCCTCCAGACTGCGGAACTCCACCGTGCCATCCACAGCGCGGACGTCCACCGCCAGCTCCATGCGGCCCTGCTCCCCCGCGGTGAGGGCCGACAGGATCAGCTGATTCGCCTCAACCCTCAGCTCGCTCAGCGGCGAGATGCCCAGCAGGGCATCGCCGATGGCATCGCCGAGCACGCGCCACTGGGGTTGGGCCAGGGAGCGGCTGAGGCCTTCGGCCGTGAACCCCACCAGGCCGCGGATGCGGAACGGATTCTCAAGCTGCAGACCCCGACCCCGCAGCAGCTGGGACATCTGCACCTGGATGGGTTCACTGCACAGATCCACCAGCTCAATCTCGAGACTCTGATAACTCACCCGCCGGGCCAGCACGTGCACGCCAGCCAGTCGACCCTTCATCAGAGCCAGGGCTGAGCCATCGAGCCGGATCTCCAGACTGTCGATCTCATCACACTGCTGCCGGAGCCAGAGCTGCAGAGCGCTGGCCAGCAGCTGCATCACCGGACCGTTGTGGCTGACTGTTGAACTCATCCGGGCAGGGGAAGAGGGGATGGAGGTGGGCTGGTGCTAAACGCGAGCCAGCGGCGGGCCACCTCCTGAGGTTGATCGATGTGGGGCAGGTGGCCGCAGGCCGCCAGATCGGTGACCCGCTCACCTAACAGCTCACGGGCCGCCTGCTTCTGGAGAGAGCGCAGGATCCGATCGTCGTCGCCCCAGAGCGCCGCCAGAGGCTGGGAAGGGAGGGGTGAGCCGCAGCCGGCGAACCCCCCGGAGCGGGCGAAGGCGGCCAGGGCCATGGCCCAGCCGGGACTGCGCAGATGGAGCGAGGCGATCTCCAACTCGGCGGCGCCCACCCCTTGATCCGGGTCGGCAAAGGCCGCCCGGCAGAGCCCGCGGCGCACTCCGGGCAAGGCCAGGAAGCGAACGCCGAGGGCATCCAGCGGCCGTGGCAGCGGCATGGGCCGGCCGGTGAGTCCGGCCGGCGCCAGCAGCAGGAGCCTTCCGATCTGATCCTTCAGACGGCGGGCGAGCTCCACCGCCACCGCTCCCCCCATGGAAGCCCCGATCAGCGACAGCGGTGCGGAGGACCAACCTGAGCGGATGCTGTCCACAACCGCCGTGAGGTGATCCAGCACGGCCTGGGGGCCATAGGGCCCCTGAAGCGGCCGTGGCGTGAAGCCAAAGCCATGGAGATCGGGAATGAACAGCTGATGATGGGCCGTGAGCAGGGGCGCCAGGCGCCGGAATTCGAGAAAGCTGCTGTCGAAGCCATGGAGCAGCAGCAGGGGAGATCCCTGCCCCAGCACGGCCACCGGCCATGGTTCCTCCAAACCCGGCAAGGGCCACCATTCCACGGCGGCAGCCAGTCGCCGGCCCTGGGGATCCAGGAGGTTGGCAGCAGCCCAGGCCACCAGCTCATGACGGCAGGCCTGGGAACTCACGCCTGGATGTCGGCGGGCACGCCGGCGGTGGTGCTCACCATCGCGGCCAGCAGATCGGCTTCGCCGACGGGGAAGGGAAGGTGATGGAGATCGGAGCCCGGACGACAGGCAAAGGCACAGGCCTGTTGCAGATCGGTGTAGGTGGCATCGGCCAGGCCCAGATCGCCGAGACAGACGGGAAGCTGCAGGCTGCGAAGGAAGGGAAGCAGCTGGCGGCGGGCCTGGGCGGCGAGCTGGTTCCCGGCCAGCATCTCCTCCAGCCGTAGCTGCACCAGGATTCCGTAGCCCACCTTCTCCCCATGGAGCAGGCCATGGCAGGCGGCCAGCTGGGTGAGGCCGTTGTGGACAGCATGGGCCGCCACGGTTCGGCAGCGGGCGCCACCCAGCCCGCCGATCACGCCGGCACTGAGCCCACAGGCCTCCACCACCCGCTCCCAGGCCTCAGCCTGGGGATCGTTGAAAGCCACCTGGGCATCGAGCAGAAGCTGATCACGCAGCACCCTGGCCATCTGAACCGCCTGCTGGATCAGACCATCACGGCTGCTGGCGCTGCTCACGGACGCCTCGTACCACTTGGCCATGGCATCGGCGATCCCGCTGGCCAGGGTGCGGGCCGGCGCCTGGCGCAACAGGGCGTGGTCGAAGATCAGCAGATCGGGGCAACGGTCCAGGACCACATCCCCTTCAAAGGCACCTTCCGGGGAATAGATGTTGCTGAGCGCCGTCCAGCCCGCGCAGGTGGCGGCGCTGGTGGGAACGGTGATGCAGGGCAGGCGATGGTGGTGAGCCAGCCACTTGCCGGCATCGAGCACCTTGCCACCGCCGACGGCGATCAGGGCATCGGCCTCCGAGGCGATCAGCTCAGCGCTGAGACGGTGCAGGTCGAGCCAGCAGCAGTCGTGCTCCAGCAATCCCTCGAGCACGGTGAGACCGAGGCCTTCCAGTTCGCCGCGCAGGCTGCGGCGGATGGTGGCAGTTGCACAGCTGCGACCCAGCAGCAAGGGGCGGGTGCCAAACGTTGGAATCGAGTGAACGGCCTCCGCCCAGGCGCCATCGCCCCGCACCAGACGGGCCGGGGCAATCGCCTGTTGACTGACCTCAGGCACCGGCCGCAGCCAGCTCCGGGATCGGGGCGGCGGCGAGCTGCTTGCGGATCACCACCTGTTTGGTGTCGTTGACGTCGACCACCGCAGCGTCGCCATCGGCGATCCGGCCGCTGAGCACCTCCTCCGCGAGGGAATCCTCGAGCAGACGCATCACAGCACGGCGCAATGGTCGGGCTCCGTAGGAGGGGTTGTAGCCCTCCTCCACCAGCCGCTCCTTGAAGGCCTCTGTGACGGACAGGGCGATCCCCTTCTCCTGCATGCGTCCGAAAACCTCCCGCAGCATGATCTCGGCGATCTCCTTCACCTCATCGCGGGTGAGCTGTCGGAACACGATGATCTCATCGAGGCGGTTGAGGAACTCAGGCCGGAAGTATTGCTTGAGTTCCTCATTCACAAGCGAACGAATCCGGTTGTATTGCGTATCCTCGGCAGCGCCACCGCCGAATTCGAAGCCGAGTCCGCCACCACCCTTCTCAATCACCTTGGAACCGATGTTCGAGGTCATGATGATCAGGGTGTTCTTGAAATCAACCGTGCGACCCTTGGAATCGGTGAGTCGGCCATCCTCCAGAAGCTGCAACAGCAGGTTGAACACATCGGGATGGGCCTTCTCGATCTCGTCAAACAGCACCACGGTGTAAGGACGACGGCGCACGGCCTCGGTGAGCTGGCCACCTTCATTGAAGCCCACGTAGCCCGGCGGCGAGCCGATCAGCTTGCTCACGGTGTGCCGCTCCATGAATTCCGACATGTCGAGCCGGATCATCGCTTCTTCGCTACCGAAGAAATAGGCGGCCAGAGCTTTGGTGAGCTCGGTTTTTCCCACCCCCGTGGGGCCTGAGAAGATGAAGCTGGCAATCGGGCGATTGGGATTCTTCAGACCCACCCGGGCGCGACGAATGGCCCTGGAGACGGCCCTGACGGCCTCATCCTGACCGATCAGGCGTTGATGGAGGGTCTCCTCCATGTTGAGCAGCTTCACCGATTCCGACTCGGTGAGCTTCTGGACGGGAACGCCGGTCCAGGAGGCCACGATATGGGCGATGTCCTCCTCACTCACCACGGGAGAGCGATCCACGTCAGCCGTTTCAACCGGAGGAGCGGCCGCCTCGCTGACGGCTTCCTTGTCGTCGGTCTCGCCTTTGCGGGCCTGGAGGATCGTGCGAATCTGCTCGCGCAGTTCCACCTCTTTGTCGCGCAGTTCACCAGCCTTGGTGAAATCCTGCTCACGCACCGCCTGTTCCTTCTGTTTCTGCACCTCCCGCAGCTGCTTGTCGACATCCTTGGCAGCCGGAGGCAGCTTGGAATTCATCAGGCGCACCCGGCTGCCGGCTTCATCGATCAGGTCAATCGCCTTGTCGGGGAGGAACCGGTCGGAGATATAGCGGTCGCCCAGGGTGGCGGCCGCCACCAGGGCTTCGTCGGCGATCTTGAGCCGGTGGTGCTCCTCGTAGCGGTCCTTGAGGCCTCGCAGGATCTCGATGGTGTCTTCCACGGAAGGTTCTCCCACCATCACCGGCTGGAAGCGTCGTTCGAGGGCAGCATCCCGCTCGATGTGCTTGCGATACTCGTCGAGGGTGGTGGCGCCGATGCACTGCAACTCACCGCGGGCCAGGGCCGGTTTGAGGATGTTGGCGGCATCGATGGCGCCCTCGGCGGCGCCCGCGCCGATCAGGGTGTGCACCTCGTCGATCACCAGGATCACATTGCCGGCGCCCCGGATCTCCTCCATGATCTTCTTGAGGCGTTCCTCGAACTCACCGCGGTACTTCGTGCCGGCCACCAGCAGGCCGATGTCAAGGGTGAGAACACGCTTGTCTTCGAGGATGTCGGGGATATCCCCGGAATTGATCCGCTGGGCCAGCCCCTCGGCGATGGCGGTCTTGCCGACTCCCGGCTCACCGATCAGCACGGGGTTGTTCTTGGTGCGGCGGCCCAGGATCTGGATCACGCGCTCGATCTCGTGCTGACGGCCCACCACCGGATCGAGCTTGCCGTCGGCGGCCTGCTGGGTGAGGTTGCTGCCGAATTCGTCGAGCGTTGGGGTTTTGGTGGAACCCTTGCCGCTGCCGCTGCTGCCGGCCCCCACCTCAGCGGTTTCGCCCAGCATCCGGATCACCTGGGTGCGCACCTTGGCCAGGTCGACACCAAGATTTTCGAGCACCCGTGCAGCCACACCCTCGCCTTCCCGGATCAACCCCAGCAACAGGTGTTCCGTGCCGATGTAGTTATGTCCGAGCTGGCGGGCCTCCTCAAGCGACAGTTCCAGAACACGCTTGGCCCTCGGGGTGAAGGGGATCTCGACGGCCACGAAGCCCGAGCCCCGGCCGATGATCTTTTCCACCTCAACCCGGGCGTCCTTGAGGTTCACCCCCATCGACTTGAGCACCTTGGCGGCCACCCCGGTACCCTCTCCGATCAGACCCAGCAGGATCTGCTCGGTGCCCACGAAGTTGTGCCCCAGGCGGCGGGCCTCTTCCTGGGCCAGCATGATCACCTTGATGGCCTTCTCGGTAAACCGCTCGAACATGGGGCGGGGCCTGTTGCACGTACTCCCAACCTATCAGGGTTCCAGGAGCGTTGTGGACTGACAGCGAACTACAGCAGATGCCTTGCAACCACAAGCATCTCCTCCTGTATTCGACTCACTTGAAATCACGCATCTGGGTGATTTCAGCAACAAGATAAGGAGGGGTATCCGTACCCCGCTGGCTAGCCCATATCCCACTGGCTAGCCATGTCGGAACTGAGTTTGACCCATTGGATCAGGGCATCCCCGCCGTCGCGGTAGTAACCACGACGGATTCCTGCCGTTCTGAATCCCAGTCGGGCATAGAGAGCCAGAGCTGGCCTGTTACCACCTTCAACCTCCAGGGTGGCGCGAGTGGCTCCCCGCTGGTGGGCGACGCCGAGCAGAGCTCCCAGCACCCGCTGCCCCAGGCCCTGTCTTCGCCGCAGCGGATCCACGGCCACCAGCGTGATGTGCAGCTCCTCGAGGATCAGCCAGCCGCAGGCCATGGCGAGCAGTTGCCGCCCCTTCCACAGCCCCAGTCCAGGCCGCCCGGATTCGGCCAGCTCCCGGTCCCATTGACCCCGGCTCCACAGTCCCCCCAGACTGCGCTGATCGAGGTCGAGGCAGGCGTCGAGGTGTTGGCGGCCCAGGGGGCGCAGCACGGTTGCCGGATCCGATGCCGACCCGAAACAGCCCGCCTCGGAACTTCCGTACATTCCAATCCCTACATTCAAAAGCGTTCCGGACGCCCTCCCCCCATCGTGATCTCCTGTGAGCCCCAGGTGGGCAGCCTGCCGCTGGAGACCGGGCGCGACATCGACAGCCCGAACCGCAACCTGGCGCCCCTCACCACCGCCGTGGACCGGGATGGCTGCCTGGAGGTGGGGGGCTGCCGGCTCAGCGAACTGGCCCGCACCTTCGGAACCCCGCTCTACGTGCTGGATGAACAGACCCTGCGAACCACCTGCGGGGCGTACCGCCGAGCCCTTGAGGCCCACTACCCCGGCCCTTCCCTGGCCCTGTACGCCTCCAAGGCCAACAGCTCTCTGGCCTTGACGGCCCTGGTGGCCTCTGAAGGCCTGGGCCTCGACGCCGTGAGCGCCGGCGAGCTGCTCACGGCGCTCGAAGGCGGCATGCCGCCCGGGCGGATCGTTCTTCACGGCAACAACAAGTCCAGCGAGGAGCTGGCCCTGGCCGCAGAGCACGGGGTCACGGTGGTGGCGGACAACTGGCGGGATCTGGAGCTGCTGGCGGCCCTGGCTCCCGAATTCCGTGAGCCTGTGCGCCTGATGCTGCGCTTCACCCCCGGCATTGAGTGCCACACCCACGAATACATCCGCACCGGCCACCTCGACAGCAAGTTCGGCTTCGATCCCGACCAGCTGGAGACCGTGCTGCGCCACCTCCAGGGTTGCGACTGGAGCCGGGTGACCGGGCTTCATGCCCACATCGGATCCCAGATCTTCGAGCTGCAGCCCCATCGCGACCTGGCCGCCGTGATGGCGGATGCCCTGAAGCTGGCCCGTTCCCTCGGCCATCCCGTGGTCGACCTCAACGTGGGAGGCGGCCTGGGCATCCGCTATGTGGCCAGCGATGCCCCTCCCAGCATTGAGGAGTGGATTACCGCGGTGGCGGACGCCGTGGTGGCGGCTTGTCGGCAGCGAGATCTCGAGCTGCCCAGGCTGCTCTGCGAACCCGGCCGCTCCCTGGTGGCCACCGCCGGCATCACCCTCTACACGATCGGCAGTCGCAAGGAGATCCCCGGAATTCGCACCTATGTGTCGGTGGACGGTGGGATGAGCGACAACCCAAGACCGATCACCTACCAAAGCTCCTACACCGCCCTGCTGGCCGACCGTCCCCGAGCGGCGGCGACGGCAACGGTCACCGTGGCGGGCAAGCACTGTGAGTCGGGCGACGTGCTGCTCAAGGACATCCAGCTGCCGGCTCCGGTGAGCGGAGATGTGCTCGTGGTGCTGGCCACTGGTGCCTACAACGCCTCGATGGGCTCCAACTACAACCGCATCCCAAGGCCTGCCGCCGTGCTCGTGGGCAACGGGCAGGCAGAGCTCGTGCAGCGTCGGGAGCAACCGGAAGACCTACTGCGCTACGACGTGCTGCCACCGCGACTCCAGCCGGTACCCTGAGTTCACCGTTGAGGGACTACGTGATCGGACTGCAGCCATCTGCCCTGCTGCCGTTCGATCCATTCACCGCCCTGGCTCCCACCACCATGGTGCTCTCCCCGGCGCTGAACGGGAGGCTGATCATCGATCTGCTCCTGGCCCTCGTCCTGGGGATGTTGGTGCTCGGTCGGATCACCGAGACCCGGGCGCTGTGGTTGCTGCGCGGTTATCTGTTGCTGGTGGCCTTTGCCTGGGCGGTGCAGCGCTTCGCCGATCTGCCTCTCACGGCGAAGTTGCTGGATGCCCTCGTGCTGGCCTGCAGCCTCGCCCTCGCCATTCTCTGGCAGGGGGAGCTGCGCCGATTCATGGAGCTTCTGGGCACGGGGCGCCTGGCCCTGCTGCTGGGCAGCCCGCCCCGGGAGCAGCAGCTGCTCTCCGGAACGGTGGGCCTGCTGAGCGAGGCGGCAGGACGGCTGTCGCAGGCCCGACGCGGGGCCCTGATCGTGGTGGACGTGGGCAGCGACCTGCGACCCGAGGATTTCCTGAATCCCGGCATTTCCATCGATGCCCTGCTGTCGGTCGACCTGCTGCTGAATCTCTTCGCCGCTGATACCCCACTCCACGACGGAGCGGTTCTGGTGAAGGCCAACCGGATCGCCGCGGCAGGAGTGATCCTTCCCCTCTCCCGCCAGGGTCTGAACCGCTACGGCACCCGGCATCTGGCGGCCCTCGGTCTCACCGAACGGTTCGACCGCTGCCTGGCGATTGTGGTATCAGAAGAAACCGGCACCCTCTCGCTCGCCAGACAGGGACACCTGGAGCGGCCGATCACCAGCAGCCGTCTCCACGACCTGCTGAGTGAAGCGCTTGCCAGAGGGCGTAGCGTGGCCAAGGATTCGCCGGAAAAACGCGGATGAGTCGCGCTCTGGCGACCACACCAGGCAGCCCATCAGCACCGGCGATCAGCCCGCTGCCTGGTGATCTTGATCCGGCCCGGCTGCCCGGCCATGTGGCCGTGATCATGGACGGCAACGGCCGCTGGGCAGGCCGGCGCGGTCTGCCGCGGGTCATGGGTCACCGGGAGGGGGTGGAATCGCTCAAGCGCACGCTGCGCCTCTGCTCCGACTGGGGAATCGGAGCCCTCACCGCCTATGCCTTCTCCACGGAGAACTGGAACCGGCCCGGAGATGAGGTGGGCTTTCTGATGACGCTGTTCGAGCGGGTGCTGGCCAGGGAGCTTCAGTCGCTCGAGCAGGAGCGGGTGCGGATCCGCTTTCTGGGAGATCTCGAGCCACTTCCCGCTGGGCTCAGGGAGCTGATCGCCAATGCCACGGCCCGCACCGCCGCCAACAGCGGCATCCATTTCAACGTCTGCACCAATTACGGCGGACGGGCCGAGCTCGTCCGTGCCGCCAGGCTGCTGGCCGAGCGGGCTGCCAGCGGCGACCTGGATCCCGCCCAGATCGATGAGGCCCTGTTCGCCAGCCAGCTGCACACCGCCGGCGAACGGGATCCCGACCTCCTGATCCGCACCAGCGGCGAACATCGGATCAGTAATTTTCTGCTCTGGCAGCTGGCCTATGCCGAGCTGCACATCACCGACCTGCTCTGGCCCGACTTCGACGAGACCGCCCTGCATGCGGCCCTGCTTGATTACCAGGGTCGCCAACGCCGCTTCGGCGGCGTTCAGGGAGCCGGCGCCTGAGGCTCCTTCTCCGCCAGCTGAAGCACGTTCACCTTGACCCTCACCCCCACCCGAGAAACCGCTGGCGTGGCCCCGGTGCCGCGACACGACTGGACCACCGCCGAGATTCAGGAGCTGCTGGAGCTGCCGCTGGTGGATCTGCTCTGGCGGGCCCAGGGCGTCCATCGCCTCGCCAACCCCGGCTATCAGGTGCAGCTGGCCTCGCTGCTCAGCGTCAAGACCGGCGGCTGCGAGGAGGACTGCGCCTACTGCCCCCAGTCGATGCACCACAGCAGCGACGTGAGCGGAAGGCCGGAGCTGGAGGTGGAACCGGTGCTGGCGCGGGCGCGGGCGGCGCGGGATGCCGGCGCCCACCGCTTCTGCATGGGCTGGGCCTGGCGCGACATCCGCGACGGCTCCCCGTTCGAGGCCATGCTCGCCATGGTGCGGGGCGTGCGGGAGCTGGGTCTGGAGGCCTGCGTGACCGCCGGCATGCTGAGCGACTCCCAGGCCAAGCGGCTGGCTGAGGCCGGCCTCACCGCCTACAACCACAACCTCGATACCAGCCCCGAGCACTACGCCCGGATCATCAGCACCCGCACCTACCAGGAGCGGCTGGAGACCCTGGAACGGGTGCGCAGGGCAGGGATCACGATGTGCTGCGGGGGAATCATCGGCATGGGTGAGAGCCTCACCGACCGGGCCTCCTTGCTCCGGGTACTGGCCGGAATGGATCCCCACCCCGAGAGCGTGCCGATCAACGCCCTGGTGGCGGTGGAGGGAACCCCGCTGGAAGACCGCCCTGCCGTGGATCCCCTTGAACTGGTGCGGATGGTGGCCACCGCCAGGATCCTGATGCCCCACAGCCGCGTGCGGCTCAGCGCCGGCCGCGAAGGGATGAACCGCGAAGCCCAGATCCTCTGCCTGCTGGCTGGGGCTGATTCGATCTTCTATGGCGACACCCTGCTCACCACAGCCAACCCGGCTGTGGAGGCCGACCGGGCGTTGCTGGAAGCGGCCGGGGTGCAGCTGGCATGAGCGTGCTGGTGGCGG
>JAYKGZ010000084.1:0-5128 GCA_035284925.1 Cyanobacteriota bacterium
CGAGGGCAGGCAGCTCCCGCTGCTTCAGCTCCTTGAGGGTGATCTCGAAGCGGGCCTTGCGACCTGCCGCGTCCTCCTGGGGATAGCTGTCAGGGAACTGGCAGTCGATGGTTCGGGTGTCGCCCACCGCCATGCCGATCACCCCCTCCACGAATCCGGGGATCATGCGGCCCTCCTCCAGCTCCACCTCCATGGCATCGCTGCTGCCGCCGCTGATCGGTTCGTCGGTGTCGGCGTACACCCCGCTGAACGCCAGCACCGCTACATCGCCGCTGCAGGCCGGCCGCTCCTCCACCGGCACCAGGGTGGCCAGCTGCTTGCGCGACTGCTCGATCAGCTCCTCCACCCGGGCCGGGTTGTAGCTGATCGTCTCGGCCTCGGCCTTCAGGCCCTTGGTGGCCTTGAGGGAGGGGCTGGGTTCCACATCCAGCTCCAGGGTGATCGTGAGGTCGGTGCCTGGCTCGAAGCGGCCCAGCACCTCCTCGAAGCCCTCGGTGAGCTCAGGGCGACCGATGGCCGCCACATCCTCCCGGGCAAGGGCATCACGACAGGCGTCCTCCACCAGATCCTCGAGCGCGGTGGCACGCACGCGCAGCGGTCCGAGCTGCTGCAGCAACACCGGGCGGGGCACCTTGCCTTTCCGGAATCCCGGGAGCTTCACGCTGCGGCTGAGCTTGGTCACCGCCGCCTCGTAGCTGGCCTGACAGCGGCTACCAGGAATGGCCACCTCCAACGCCATGCGGCTGCGCGGGCGCGGGCTGGCCTTCACCGTCAGATCGCCGGCGCTGCCGGCAGCGGACTGGGTGGAGGCAGTGGCGGCTGGACTCATCGGGATGGCAAGGCAGCCAGCCATCCTAGAAACTGGCCCTGCCAGCCCCTGTTCCAGGTAGGGTGCGCCTTGCGCATGAAGCGAGCGATACCACTCCAGTCCCTGGATCAAGCCCTCAGCTCAGGCCCTCAGCATTCAATTTTCCAGCCCCGTTCCTTGACCGCCGCCGCCACAAAGCCCCGATCCACTCCTGCCCTGCCGAACCGCCCCCTCAAGGTGGCCATCCTGGGAGCCACAGGCGCCGTGGGGCAGGAACTGCTGGAGCTGCTGGCAGAACGGGCCTTTCCGGTGGCAGACCTGGTGGTGCTGGCCTCACCACGCTCAGCCGGCCAGACCCTCAGCTGGCAGGGCCAGCAGCATCGGATTCAACCGGTGAGCCAGGCGGCCTTCGAAGGCGTGGATGTGGTGCTGGCCTCCGCCGGCGGTTCGGTGTCGCGGCAATGGGGCCCGGTGGCGGCGGCCGCCGGCGCCGTGGTGATCGACAACTCCAGCGCCTTCCGCCTCGATCCCGGCGTGCCGCTGGTGGTGCCCGAAGTGAACCCCGAAGCGGCGTTGCGCCATCAGGGGATCATCGCCAACCCCAACTGCACCACCATCCTGCTCACCCTGGCCCTGGCCCCGCTCCATCAGCGGCGGCCGATCAAGCGGGTGGTGGTGAGCACCTACCAGAGCGCCAGCGGGGCCGGGGCGCGGGCGATGGAGGAGCTGCGCGAGCTCAGCCGCACGGTTCTCGATGGCGGTGAACCCTCCAGCACGGTGCTTCCCCATTCGCTGGCCTTCAACCTCTTTCTTCACAATTCCCCGCTTCAGGCCAACGGCTATTGCGAGGAAGAGCTGAAAATGGTGAACGAAACCCGCAAGATCATGGCGGCGCCGGAGCTGATGCTCTCGGCCACCTGCGTGCGGGTACCGGTGCTTCGGGCCCACTCCGAAGC
Source organism: Cyanobacteriota bacterium (assembly GCA_035284925.1). Lineage (GTDB taxonomy): Bacteria > Cyanobacteriota > Cyanobacteriia > PCC-6307 > Cyanobiaceae > UBA5018. The sequence goes on from JAYKGZ010000084.1 coordinate 1,765, forward strand.
CGTGAACATCGAATTCCACGAACCCTTCCCAGTAGCTGAGGCCCGTGAACTGCTGGCGGCGGCTCCGGGCGTGGAGCTGCTGGAGAACTTCGAGCACAACCGCTTCCCAATGCCCACCGACGTGACCGGAAGGGATCCGGTGGCCGTGGGGCGGATCCGGCAGGACCTCAGCCATCCCAACGCCCTCGAGCTCTGGCTCTGCGGCGACCAGATCCGCAAGGGGGCCGCCCTCAACGCGATCCAGATCGCTGAACTGCTGGTCCGGGAAGGCCAGGACCAGGGAGGTGCGCCTTGAGCTGGTCGAACGCACCCTTCGGCCGGGTGGTCACCGCCATGGTGACGCCCTTCGCGAAGGATGGTTCCATCGATCTGGATCTGGCCGTCCGGCTGGCCGACCACCTGGTGAGCAACGGTTCCGACGGGCTGGTGCTCTGCGGGACCACCGGTGAATCCCCCACCCTCAGCTGGACGGAGGAGCACAGCTTCTTCAGGGCCGTGAAGGAGGCCGTGGGGGGGCGCGCCAGGCTCGTGGCCGGCAGCGGCAGCAACTGCACCGCCGAAGCCGTGGCCGCCACCGCCAAGGCCGCCGAACTGGGGGCTGATGGAGCCCTGGTGGTGGTGCCGTATTACAACAAGCCGCCTCAGGAGGGCCTGGAGGCCCATTTCCGGGCCGTGGCCCAGGCGGCTCCGGATCTGCCGTTGATGCTTTACAACATTCCGGGCCGTACCGGAACAAGCCTGGCGCCAGAAACCGTGGCGCGGCTGCTGGATTGCCCCAACGTGGTGAGCTTCAAGGCCGCCAGCGGCACCACCGAGGAGGTGAGCGCCCTGCGGGCCTGCTGCGGCGATCGCCTGGCGATTTACAGCGGCGATGATGCCCTCACCCTGCCCATGCTGGCCGTTGGAGCGGTGGGCGTGGTGAGCGTGGCCAGCCATCTGGCAGGTCTCCAGATCAGTGCCATGATCAAGGCATTCCTCAACGGCGATCACGGCCGCGCCCTGGCTCTGCACGAGCAACTGCTACCGCTCTGCAAGGCCCTGTTCTGCACCACAAATCCGATCCCTGTCAAAGCGGCCCTCGAGTTGAGCGGCTGGCCCGTCGGTGGTCCCCGTCTGCCTCTGCTTGCCGCCAACGAAGCTGTGAAACAACGCCTCTCCGAAACCCTCGCTGCCCTGCGTCCCACCTGACGCCAAGGCTTCGCGCCGCTCGCCCCGGCGGGCATCGACACGTGATTCACACCGGTTCCACCAGACCCAGCCACCGTCCGATTTCTTTCTCTTCCTCTTCTTCATGACCAGTTCCAACGGCCAGGCGCCAAAGCAACCGACCCTTCGGGTCATCCCTCTCGGGGGCCTTCACGAGATCGGCAAGAACACCTGCTTGTTCGAATACGGCGATGATCTGATGCTGGTGGATGCCGGCCTGGCCTTCCCCAGCGATGGCATGCACGGCGTGAATGTGGTGCTGCCGGATACCAGCTATCTGCGCGAAAACCAGAAGCGCATCCGCGGCATGATCGTGACCCACGGTCACGAAGATCACATCGGCGGCATTCCGCATCACCTCAAGAACTTCAACATTCCGGTGATCTACGGCCCCCGCCTGGCCCTCTCCCTCCTCACCGGAAAGATGGAAGAGGCCGGTGTGATGGATCGCACCGTGCTCCAGACCATCGCCCCCCGCGATGTGGTGAAGGTGGGGCAGCACTTCTCGGTGGAGTTCATCCGCAACACCCACTCGATGGCCGACAGCTTCTCGCTGGCCATCACCACGCCTGTCGGCACGGTGATCTTCACCGGCGACTTCAAGTTTGACCACACCCCTGTGGATGGTGAAACCTTCGACATGGCCCGCCTCGCCCATCACGGTGAGCAGGGCGTGCTGTGCCTGTTCAGTGACTCCACCAATGCCGAGGTGCCAGGCTTCACCCCCAGCGAGCGGGCGGTGTTCCCCAACCTGGATCGGCACATCGCCCAGGCGGAGGGCCGGGTGATCATCACCACCTTTGCCAGCTCGATTCACCGGGTGGCGATGATTCTGGAACTGGCGCTCAAGAACGGCCGCAAGGTGGGTCTACTGGGGCGCTCCATGCTCAACGTGATCGCCAAGTCACGCGAGTTGGGCTACATGCGGGCCCCTGATGAACTCTTCGTGCCCATCAAGCAGATCCGCGATCTGCCCGATCGCGAAACCCTGTTGCTGATGACCGGCAGCCAGGGCGAACCGCTGGCGGCCCTGAGTCGCATCTCCCGGGGCGAGCATCCCCAGGTTCAGGTGAAATCCAGTGACACGATCATCTTCTCGGCCAGCCCGATCCCGGGAAACACGATTTCGGTGGTAAACACCGTGGACCGGCTGATGATGCTTGGCGCCAAGGTGATCTATGGCAAGGGCGAGGGCATCCACGTGTCCGGCCACGGCTGCCAGGAGGATCAGAAGCTGATGCTGGCCCTCACCCGGCCGAAGTTCTTCGTGCCGGTGCACGGTGAGCACCGCATGCTGCAGTGCCACAGCCGCACGGCCCAGTCGATGGGGGTGCCGGCTGACCGCATCCTGATCATCGACAACGGGGATGTGGTGGAACTCACTCCCGACTCGATCCGCAAGGGGGATCCGGTGAAGGCCGGTATTGAGCTGCTCGACGCCTCCCGCAACGGCATCGTCGATGCCCGGGTGCTCAAGGAGCGCCAGCAGCTCGCGGAAGACGGTGTGATCACCCTGCTGGCGGTGATCAGCACCGATGGCGCGATGGCGGCACCTCCGAGGGTGAACCTGCGGGGTGTGGTCACCACCGCCGAGCCGCGCAAGCTCAGCCTCTGGGCCGAGCGGGAGATCGGCTGGGTGCTGGAGAACCGCTGGAACCAGCTCTGCCGTCACACCGGTGGCAAAGCCCCCGATGTGGACTGGGTGGGGGTGCAGCGAGAGGTGGAAGTGGGCCTGCAGCGGCGACTGCGTCGTGAGCTTCAGGTGGAACCGCTGATCATCTGCCTGGTGCAACCGGCACCGGCCGGCACCCCGGCCTACAAGGGCCGCGCCGACGCTGAACCCGACAACCGCCCGGCACCCAAGGGGCGTGATCAGCGGCCCACCCGCCAGGAGCGGCCGGCCGGCCAGCCCCCGGCTCCCCGGCGGGAACTGGCGGCGGTCGGTGCCCCAGCTCCAGCCCCCGTGGCGGCTTCCAAGCCCTCCCCCCAGCCAGACCCCGAACCCGCGGGCCGCACCCGTCGGCGCCGCTCCGCCGCGGTGGGCTGAAGGGCGGCCCTTCGCCCTCAGCGCAACTCCAGCTCCAGCAACCCCCGCGCCAGTTCGGAGAAGTCTTCCTGGCCGGGGGAAGCCTGGACCTCATCCAGCACTTGCACAGTC
>JAYKGZ010000085.1:0-15099 GCA_035284925.1 Cyanobacteriota bacterium
TGGAGGCCTTCCGCTCCACGCTGGAAGAGACCCTGGACGCTGATGGCCTGCTGCTGGTGGTGGATCTCAGCGATCCCGCCTGGCCTGAGCAGCGGCGCACCGTGCACGCCATCCTCGACCAGCTGGGAGCCAGCTCCCCCAGGCGACTTGTGGCCAACCAGATCGACCGGTGCCCCGCCGCCGAACTGGAGCGGGCGCGGGCCCTTGAGCCCGATGCCCTGTTTGTTTCCGCCACAGCGGGGCTGGGCCTCCGCCACCTCAAAAGCGAGCTGGCCCAGTGGGCGTGCCCAGGCTCACAGGAAGCCGCGGCCAACGCGGCACCCTCCAGCAAAAACTGAAGCGGAGGAGACCCCAAGGCCGCCGGAACCAACCAGCCAGCGCAATTCCCGATCGGGCTTATGTAGTATCCAGGGAGGACTGGCTTCCAGCACGGGTTCCCCAGGGCCGCGGCCCGAACCGCGATCCGAGCCCCTTCCATTCCCGCCCACTTCCTTCCGCCCCCCATGGCCCTGCAACTCGGCGACACCGTTCCCGATTTCACCCAGAACTCCCAGCTGGGTCCGATCAACCTCTACGACTTCGCTGGCGACAGCTGGGTTGTGCTGTTCTCCCACCCCGCCGACTACACCCCGGTGTGCACCACCGAGCTGGGTGAAGTGTCACGGCTTCGCCCCGAGTGGGAGAAACGCAATGTGAAAACCATCGCCCTGAGCGTGGATTCCGCCGAGAGCCACAACGGCTGGATCTGCGACATCAACGAGATCCAGAACACCACCGTCGACTACCCGATCCTGGCCGACGAAGACAAGAAGGTGAGCGATCTCTACGGGATGATCCATCCCAACGCGCTGAACAACCTCACGGTGCGCTCGGTGTTCATCATCGACCCGAACAAAAAGCTGCGCCTGCAGATCACCTACCCCGCCAGCACCGGCCGCAACTTCGACGAGATCCTGCGGGTGATCGACTCACTGCAGCTCACCGACCACCACCAGGTGGCCACCCCGGTCAACTGGAAAGACGGTGAAGACTGCGTTGTGGTGCCCTCGATCCCTACCGAGGAAGCCCGCAGCAAGTTCCCCAAGGGCGTCACCGAGATCAGGCCCTACCTCCGCCTCACTCCCCAGCCCAACCGGTGAGCCCCATGCGGGTGCTGGGCCTGATGAGCGGCACCAGTGCCGATGGGGTGGATGCGGTGCTGGCCCGGTTCAGTGGCCCGCCCGCCCAACCGCACTGGCAGATCCTGGCCAGCAGCTTCCACCCCTACCCAGACCCGCTGCGCCGCGAGCTGATCGCCGTGGGCCAGGGAGCACTCCGCTCGAGTGCCTCCCTGCTGGAACTGGCCGAGGCCGTCACCGAGGCCCAGGCCGAGGCGGCTCAGACCTGCGACCCGCACGGCCGGGCCGATCTGGTGGGCTGCCACGGCCAGACCCTCTGGCATCGACCCGCCACCGGCGAGCGGCGCGGCGCCAGCTGGCAGCTGTTGCAGGGCCCCCTGCTGGCCAGGCTGCTGGGGCGGCCGGTGGTGTTCGACTTCCGCAGCGCCGATCTGGCCCACGGTGGTCAGGGGGCCCCCCTGGTTCCGCCCTGTGACGAGGCGCTGCTGGGCCGCGGTGATGGCTGGCGTGGTCTGCTCAATCTGGGGGGAATCGCCAACCTCACCCTGATCCCGCCCGCGGCGGGCGAAGGCAGCTCGGAGTCGGTGAGCGGCTGGGATTGCGGGCCTGCCAACAGTCTGCTGGATCTGGCGGTGCAGCAGTTCAGCGCTGGACGGCTGAGCCACGATGCCGGCGGCCACTGGGCCCGGGCCGGGCAGGTGCACGAGGCCGTGGTGCAGAGCTGGCTCGAGGAGAGCTACCTGCAGCAACCGCCGCCGAAATCAACCGGCCGCGAGCTGTTCGGCGCGGCCGACCTGCAACGGCGCCTCACCCACCTGTCTGAGCACACTGGGGGGCCACTAGACCCGGCCGATGCCCTGGCGAGCCTGGCCGCCTTCACGGCTGCAGCCGTTGCCCAGGACCTGGCCCGGGGCCCACAGCCAGTGGAGCTGCTGGTGGCGGGAGGGGGGGCTCGCAATGCCGCTCTGATGGAGCAGCTCCGCCAGCGTTGCTCCGGCATCCCGGTGCGCCCCCTGGCGGAGCTGGGCATCGCCGACAACCAACGCGAGGCCCTGGCCTTTGCCCTGCTGGCCTGGTGGCACTGGCTGGGGGAACCGGGATCGGCCCCTTCGGTGACCGGTGCGCGCCAGGCGTGTGTGCTGGGGGTCTGCGCCCAACCCTGACCCCCTACCGGCAAGGGGTCAGCGGGGCGGCCGCAGCCGCAGACGCCTGGGGGCTCCGCGCAGGCGCGGAGAGCCGGCGCGCTGCTGTTGCTCGAGGGCCTCGCGGAAGCGCTCCGCCGTGGGCACCGGATCGCGGGCAGCCTCCAGCCGCTCCACCCCCTGCTGGATCAACACCTTGGCCAGGTTGCTCACCGTGCGGCTGTCCGCCTCGGCGAGAACGGTGAGGCGCTGGCAGAGATCCTCCGGCAGCACAACCTGGATCCGCGGCGACTTGGGGCGGCCACTGGAGGAGGTCTGCCGGGTGGCCACGCGGATGCCGCTCGGATACCAGACAGTGTACAGATATCCACATGGATAGTATCCAGCCGTATGCTGGAGGAACCGTTCCCCCCGCTTCACCATGGCTCGCAGCAACGGTGCGGCCCACAGCCCGACCACGCCCCGACCCGCTCGCACCGCACGCAAGCGCCGCACCACGGCCCAGTCCAGCGACGTGCTGGTTTCGGCCGTGATCAGCCCCTACCTGCTCACCCACCTGCACCATGTGCTGCAGCGAGCGGAGTTCGGGGCCCAGCAGGAGGGCCGCTCCGCCCTGGCGGCGAACTACGCCGAGCTCCGCAAGGTGCTCTGCCTGGATGCTCGCAGCATGGAGGATGCCTTCGCCGGGGGCACACCGGAGATCGACGCTCCCCGGGCTGCCTGAGGCCTCGGTAACGGCCCGCTACAAGCCACCACCCTCCTGATGACAGGGGCTGCGCCGCACCCATAGGGTCGAAACACCCGGTCCAGCGCCATGACCGCCAGTCTCAGCTCCAGCATCGCCCCCCCCGGCTCCTCCTCAGGCAATGCCGCGGCTCTCTACACCCACATCAGCGCCGACCACGAACTCACCCAGGCCCTGTTCCGCCAAGCCCTTCAGGACCCCAAGGGGGCCCTGGCCAGAATCGTGGAGCTGGGCGAAGCCTGCGGCCTTCCGGTCAGTCCCCAGGACGTGAAGAGCCACCTCGGCTCGCTCGATGACCCCGCCAGCAAGCAATGGCTGCTCAAGGCGCGGGGCGGCCTGTGAGGCCGGTCGCCGGGGCTGGCTGGGCCGGTTGACGCCACCGCCGCCGCCAGCCCAGCTGAAGAACAGCCAGTAGCTCACCACCGCCAGACCCGCGGCCACCACCAGCGCGGTCACCTGCTCCAGCCGTTTGATCATCCCCCCTCCAGACGCGGGCCTCACGGGCATTCGGGAGTCTGCCCGAGTCTCCGGCGATGATGGGAGCCTCTCCTCCCACCAACCCCTTGCTTCGACTGGAACGGATCGGCAGGATCTATCCCACCGGAGAGGTGCTGCGGGACGTCACCTGGGAGGTGAAACCGGGGGATCGCATCGGCCTGGTGGGGGTGAACGGGGCCGGTAAAACCACCCAGCTGCGGATCATCGCCGGTCTGGAGGAGCCCAGCAGCGGGGCGGTGGTGAAGCAGGGCGAACCGCGCATCGCCTACCTCCAGCAGGAATTCGATGTGGATCCCCAGCGCACGGTGCGCGAGGAGCTGTTTCAGGCCTTCGGGGAGGCGGCGGTGGTGCTCAACCGCCAGCACGCGGTGGAACAAGCGCTGGCTGGAGAGAGGGCTGCCAGCGACCCGGAGCATCTGGAGGAGCTGATCCACGAACTGGGCAGCCTGCACGAACGCTTCGAGGCCCTGCACGGCTACGAACTCGACGCCCGCATCGACAAATTGCTGCCTGCGATCGGCTTCAGCCCGGAAGGGGCGGAACAGCTGGTGGCTGACTATTCAGGCGGTTGGCAGATGCGAATCGCCCTGGGCAAGATCCTGCTGCAGGAGCCCGAGCTGCTGCTGCTCGACGAACCCACCAACCACCTCGATGTGGAGACGATCCAGTGGCTGGAGGACTACCTGCCCGAGCAGAGCGCCGCGATCGTGGTGATCAGCCACGACCGCACCTTCCTGGATCGGGTCTGCACCCAGATCGTGGAAACCGAGCGGGGGGTGTCGCGCACCTATCTGGGCAACTACAGCCAGCACCTGGAACAGAAGTCCCTGGAGCGTGAAGCCTCCCAGGCGGCCTTCGAGCGGCAGCAGAAAGACCTGGCGGCTCAGCAGGCCTACATCGACCGCTTCCGCGCCAGCGCCACCCGCTCCACCCAGGCCAAGAGCCGCGAGAAGCTGCTGGAGAAGGTGGAACGCCTCGAGGCTCCGGTGGAGACCGTGGGCGGCCCACGCTTCCAGTTTCCTGACCCGCCACGATCCGGACGCCTGGTGGCGGAGGTTCGCGATCTCAGCCACAGCTATGGAGACCGGATTCTGTTCCTCGGTGCCGAGCTCGAGGTGGAGCGGGGGGATCGGATCGCCTTCGTGGGCCCCAACGGCGCCGGCAAGTCGACCCTGCTGCGGCTGATCATGGGGCTCGAGCAGCCGAGCGATGGCCGGGCCGGGTTGGGGGAGCACAACGTGATCGCCGGCTACTTCGAGCAGAACCAGGCCGAAGCGCTGGATCTGAGCAAGACCGTGATCGACACGGTGTTCGAGGCGGTGCCCGACTGGACCCAGACCCAGGTGCGCTCGCTGCTGGGAAGTTTCTGTTTTTCGAACGAGAGCGTGTTCAAGGCGGCCGGCAAGCTTTCCGGTGGGGAGAAGGCGCGGCTGGCCCTGGCGCTGATGCTGCTCAGACCCTGCAACCTGCTAGTGCTTGATGAACCCACCAACCACCTGGACATCCCGGCCAAGGAGATGCTGGAAGACGCCCTGATCAGCTACGAGGGCTCCGCGCTGCTGGTGAGCCACGACCGCTACTTCATCTCCCGGGTAGCCAACAGGATCGTGGAACTGCGCGACGGCGAACTGGTGCTGTACCGCGGCGATTACGCCTACTACCAGCAGAAGAAAGAGGAGGAGGCTGCCCTGCGACTGGAGCAGGAACTGGCCAGGGAACGGGCGGCGCAGCAGCGCGCCAGGCGGGCCCGCCAAGCGGCCAAGGCCGCGGAGCGCAAGCAGGCCAAGGGATCTACTGGGACCCCTCAACCAAACTTCACACCGCCATAGGCAGACCGACTCATTTCGAGGGGTCCGATGAGCCGATTCCTGATCGTGTGCATAGGCTGACATCACCGATTGACAACCGACTTTCCCCCACCGGAGCCCAGTCATGCAGAGCGCTTTCGACAACCTGTTCCAGGCGGAATCCAGCGGTGGCGACACCGATCCCCTGTCGACCAGCGATGCCATGGAGACCTACTTCACCTGCATCACCACCTGCTCCCTTGACGACGGCGAATGCGTCACCCGCTGCGTGGAGGAGCTTCGGGAGCACGCCTGAGCCCCGGCAGACCCCAGCCGAGGAATCGACAGGAGCTCAGCAAGAAGGTGGCCACGGCTACGCAAGACCTCGCAACACTTCGTAGCATTGATGCGGTCCAGTTTTTCGCTGAGCTCCCCATGTCAGAACCTCTCTCCCTCAGCCTCGGCCAGCAGTTCGAACTGGAGCGGATGAGCCGCGCCATCGAAGCCACCACGGATCTGGAAACCCTTCAGGGCCTTGCCAAGCAACTCCTTCAGGCCTGGCACAGCCAGAAGGCTGCCACCCAGTGGGTGATGCGACAGCAGCTGGGCAGCTCCCCTCAGTTCGCCAGTAGCTCCGGCCTCGATCAGCTCCCGAGCTGAGCGGGCGTGACCTCAACCTGAAACTCGGTTCCACCCCGATTCACAGTGAGCATGAGGGGCCGCCCGACACCGGCCCGTTCGACCGCTGAAACCAGTTGGCCCGGATTGCGGACAGGCTGCCCTGCCGCGGCCACCACCACATCCCCCTGCCGTAGCCCGGCTCTGGCGGCCGGACCATTCGCAGTCACTGAGAGCACGCGAACCCCAGCCCCTGTGGCGCCACCCTCGCTGCGTACCTCACCGAGGCCCACACCGATGAACGGATGGGCCACCTTGCCAGTGGTGAGCAGCTGGGAAGCCACCTGCCGAGCACGGTTGATCGGGATCGCAAATCCGAGGCCGGCGCCGGGGCCAGAACGCACCAGCGTGTTGATGCCCACAACCTCCCCATCGGCGTTGAGCAGGGGCCCGCCGGAATTGCCGGGATTGATGGCGGCGTCGGTCTGAATCAGGTCTAGACGCTTGTCGGTGATTCCGAGCTTGCTGGCATTGCGGTTCAGGTTGCTCACAATGCCGAGAGTCACGGTGTTGTCTAACCCGAAAGGGTTTCCCATGGCGATGGCCCAGTCGCCCACATGCAGGGAATCCGAATTGCCCAGCGGGGCCACGGGCCATGGCCCCGCTCCCGCCAGGCGCACCACGGCGAGGTCGGTGAGGGGATCCAGGCCAACCACGGTGCCACTCACGCGGCGGCCATCCTGGAGGCCGACGGTGACCCGGTCGCTCTTCTCCACGACATGGGCATTGGTGAGAATCAACCCGTCCGGGTTGAAGATCACCCCACTACCCTGCCCGCGTTCCGTGCGCTGTGAGGGCGGCACCGCCTGCGGCAACCCGAAGAACTGACGGAACAGAGGATCCATCAGCAGCGCACGGGGCAGGCCGCCGGCCGGGCCACCCGGCACCTCCACGGTGCGCTCGGTGTCGATCGTGACCACGGCCGGACCGGCACGCCGCACCGCTTCCGCCACGAACGACTGGCGAGAGAGGGCTCCGCCGGCTGCCGACTGGGCCAGGATCGGGGGCGGGGCGATCGCTGTGAACCCGGCTGCGGAGGCCATGCCTCCGATCAGCAACGCTGAGACAACGGATCTGGGGGCGCGCAAAGGGAAGGCCATCACCGGGAACGCAACGGCTGCGGGTCTCTGAACCGTAGGAGCGCCAACCTGCCTAGTGTTAATGAACATTTCTAACGGTCCATGGACACCAGTCGCCTGCTTCTGGCCTTCCTGAGCTTCGGGGCTGCCTGCATGACCCTCTGGGCCTGGATGATGGCCAACACCCAGGCCGTCGACCGCCCTGGCAGGGGAGGGCCGCCTCAGGACCGCTGATGGGCAGGCGATGATGGTGCCATGGACGCCCTGATCGCCAAGGTCTTTCCCGTTGTCTACGGGGCCTGTTTCCTGATCCTGCTCTGGCAGGCCTTCCGTGTGATGCGCCGAGGCTTCAGCGCCCTCTCCCAGAGCGGAGACCGCACGGGTGGAGACCGCACGGGTCGCCCAACCATCCATCCGGAACTGTTGGATGCCGATGGCCAGATCACCAGCGAAAACCTTCTCACCGTTCGATTCGGCGAGGATGGCGATCGGGATGAAGACCGTTCCACCCCGGCTGAATAGGCTTCCGGTAGTGATCCTTCGAATGTGTTGGTAGAGCAAACCGAGCAGGCCGACCAAACGGATGAGCAGCGCGCTCCCGAGCAGCGCAGCCCTGAGCAGCGCGCCATCGAACAGCGCACGCGGATCGTGGGGGCTGTGCTCCGCAACCTTCGCCTGCCGCCCCGGTTCCGCCTCAAGATGGTGAAGGAGGATCCGGTGCGACTGGAGCTCAGCATCACCCCGGCCTATGGCAAGGCGCCAATCCTGGTGGGGCTGGTGGAATCCCAGGATCTGGTGGCCCGGCGCGATCGGGAGGGCCGGGTGCCCCGTGATCTGCAGGGCACCTGGGACTGGACCGTTCGCCACGGCAAGGTGAGCACGGGCGGCTGGAACCCCTACCTCAAGGAAGCCCTGCAGACCATGTTTGAAACCGGCCTGCCGGCGATCGTGTACGAAGAGACCACGAACGAGGTTTATCACCCGGTTGATGGGGTGCGCCACGTGCGTTGAGCGGGGTTCAGCGACAACCCCTCCCGATTGATCCCCTCCTCGAGGAGGTGGTCGGAGCCCTGGTAGCCCCCGGCACCACGCTGGTGCTGCAGGCCCCTCCCGGGGCCGGGAAAACCACCCGGGTCCCCCTGGCGCTCCTGGAGGGGCTTCCGGAATCGGTGGGGAGCCTCTGGATGCTGGAGCCCCGGCGGATCGCCGCGCGGATGGCGGCCGAACGCCTGGCCTCTGAATGCGGGGAAACCGTTGGCCGGCGGGTGGGTTATAGCGTTCGACTGGAATCGCGCACCTCAGCACGTACCCGTGTGGAGGTGCTCACCACCGGTCTCTTCCTGCGTCGGCTCCAGGCCGACCCCTCCCTGCAGGGAGTGGGCTGCGTGCTCTTCGATGAATTCCACGAGCGCAGCGCCGAGGCCGACCTGGCCCTGGCCCTGCTGCGGCAGGCTCGCAGTCTTCTGGCCCCGGAACTGCGCCTGGTTCTGATGTCGGCCACCGTGGATGCCGCGCGGCTGGCGGCCGCCCTGCCAGGGGCCCGACTACTTCGCAGCGAAGGCCGCAGCCACCCGGTGACGATCGCCCACCAGCGGGCCCGTGAGGGGGAGCGGCTGGAATGGCAGGTGGTACGCGCCCTGGAAACCCACTGGCTGGATCCCCGTGAGTCGCTGGACGCTGGGGGCGGCTCCAGTGTGCTGGTGTTTCTGCCGGGACAACGGGAGATCCAGGCCTGCCTCAGGGCCATCGCCAGCACCGGCTGGGGCCGCGACGTGCCCGTCGAGAGCCTTCATGGCAACCTCCCCCTGGAGGCCCAGCGACGGACCCTCGCCGAGGCCAGAGACCACCACGGCAAAGTGGTGCTTGCCACGGCGATTGCGGAAAGCTCTCTCACCATCGCCGGGGTGGGCCTGGTGATCGATGCTGGGCTGAGCCGGCGTTCCCGGTTTGATCCCGCCACCGGGATGGAGGGCCTGGTGACCATGCCCGCCAGCCAGGCCAGCGCCGAGCAGCGGGCCGGACGGGCCGGACGGCTCGGCCCCGGACGCTGCGTGCGCCTGTGGAGCCCCGCAGAGCTCCAGCGCCGCCCCAGTTTCGATCCACCCCAGCTGCTGGAAGCCGATCCCCTCCCCCTGGCCCTCCAGCTCACGGCCTGGGGGGATCCCCTCGGCCAGAGCCTCGACTGGCTGGATGCACCGTCGGCCGGGCCACTGGCAGAGGCCAGGGATCTGCTCCGTCGCCTGGATGCGCTCAACCCCCATGGGCAGCTCAGTAGCCACGGCCGCCAGCTGGCGGAACTGGGCCTGCACCCACGGCTTGCCCACATGCTGCTTCGAGGCCAGCTCACAGGCCAGCTCACCCTGGCCTGTGAGCTGGCGGTGCTGCTGAGCGAGCGGGATCCCCTGATCCGGGAGGAGGCCGGCTGCGACCTGCTGCACCGGCTCGACTGGCTGCGGCAGCGGGGGCGCGATCCCCTGCGCCAACGCATGACCCAGCTGCTCCAGCAGCTACGGCGCCAGGTGCTGGCTGCCTGCCCCCCTGCGGCCGGACCAGCCGACGGGAGCGAGCCCCGCGACGAATCCGTCGCCGCCGCCCAGCTGGTGGCCCAGGCCTTCCCCGAGCGGCTGGCGCTGGCCCGACCCGGCCAACGCGGCCGCTTCCTGATGCGCAACGGTCGTGGTGCGGTGGTGCACCGAGCCGATCCCCTGGCGCACGCCGAGGCCCTGGCCATCGCCAACGTTGACGGAGAGGGGAGCGAAGCTCGGGTGCAGCTGGCCCTCGCTCTGGCTGCCGCCGAGCTGCGGGAGCTGGCGCTCACCGCCGGGGCCGAGTGGCAGCGACAGCTCGCCTGGGATGGGGCCGCAGGGCGGGTGCGTCGGGAGGAGCGGCTGATCCTCGATGCCCTTGTGCTTGATCGTCGCCCCTGGAGCCCGGAAAGATCGGCCGACGACGGAGCTGCCGACGCAAGAGCTGCCGAGGACGAAGCGGCCGTGACGAGCGCCCTGATCGGTGGCATCCGCGAACGGGGCCTGGCCTGCCTGCCCTGGACCCGAACGAGCACCCAGCTCCGTCTGCGACTGGGCCTGGCCCATCGGCGGCTCGGAGCCCCCTGGCCCGATGCTGGAGACGAAGCCCTGCTGGAGCGCCTGGAACAATGGCTGGGGCCGCACCTCGGTGGGCTCAGCAGCCTGGAGGACCTGGAGCGGGTGAACCTGAGCGAGGCCCTGTGGGGCGAGGCCCCCTGGAGCTTGCGGGCGGAACTGGATCAGCTGCTGCCAGCAGCCCTGACCCTGCCCTCCGGACGCCGCGCCACGCTCGACTACAGCGCTGAAACGCCCGTGCTGGCCGTGAAGCTGCAGGACCTGTTCGGGGCAACCGCCACACCCACCGTGCTCAACGGCCAGCTGGTGGTGTGCGTGCATCTGCTGTCCCCGGCGGGCCGTCCCGCGGCGATCACCAAGGATCTGGCGGGCTTCTGGGAGCATGGCTACGCCGAGGTGCGCCGCGACCTGCGGGGGCGTTACCCCCGGCACTCCTGGCCCGTGGATCCACGCCAGGCCTGACTAAGGCGGCGGGCTGGCCAGAACGTCCGCCAGGAGATCGCCGAAGCCGTGGTGCACCAGGCCCTCAACGATCCCCTGGCAGCCATGGCCACCGGCCAGGTAGGTGCGCGGCAGCTGGGGGAGATGGCGCCGCAGGGCCGGTTCGGCATTGCCGACCATCACCCCCGCCAACCCGGTTCTGAACATAGCCAGGTCGTTGAGGGTGTCACCGGCCGTCACCACGCGCTCCCTTGGGATCTGGAGCCGGGTCAGCAGATCCTCCAGGGTGCTGCCCTTGTTCACCCCTGCCGGTAGCACGTCCAGGTACTGGTCATCGGAGAACAGGCAATCCACACCATGGGCCTCGATCCTGGGGATCAGAGCAGGGTCGAAGGTTGCGGGGTCGTAGTAATAAGCCAGGCGACGATCGGCGCCGATCGGCTGGGGCGACACCCCCGGCGCCGACGCCAGCAGGGCTGCCACAGGCCTGGATTTCCCAGCCCAGCGGGCTTCGATCGGCGCGACCGCCGGCGGTAGCGGTCGCAGGCTCACACCACAGGCCACGGTGCAGCCCACATCACTGATCACCAGATGGGGAGCCTGCAGCCCATGGCTGGCGTCATCGGAGAGCACAGACTCCACCGAGCCCAGATCACGCCCCGTGCAGAACACGTGCAGCACCCGGTGCCTTTCAGCCAGCAGCCAGCGGTAGAAACGGCGGCGCCAGGCGGGCGGGCCTGCCAGCAGCGTGCCATCGAGGTCGGTCACCAACACCAGCCGGGGATCGACCGGCAGATCAGCCGCCAGATGCTCACCCAGTCTGCTGAGGCCCATGGCTGTCATCCGTGAAGCCAGCGTTCGGCGCTGACTCATCCTGACGGACCCCCTGCAAAAGTGGGGGCCCCCGCGATCAGGTGTTGGCCAGCTTCTTCGCCGGCAACCGCCGTGATGGATCCCGACTGCTCAGCTCGGCTCTTGTGGTGACCGGGGCCGCCCTGGTGCGGGTCGATCATCCGATCGGAAGGGCTGTGGCGGTTCTGGGTGGGCTGGTGAGCCTCTACTGGTGGCTGCGCTACCGCCAGCTGAAGCAGTGATCGATCCCGGCGGGGGGATTCCGCGCTACAGCGTGAAGGAGCTGAACCAGGCGATCGGGAGTCTCCTGGAGCGGGGATTTGCGCCCCGTTTTCTGCTGGACGCCACGGTGAGCCGCCCTCAGCGCAAGAAGGGGCACCTCTGGCTCACTCTGATGGATGAAGAGGCCTCGATCAGCGCGGTGGTATGGGCGTCGCAGCTGAGCCGACTCAGCCACGTGCCGGAGGAGGGCGACGGCGTGGTGGTGGTGGGAAAGCTCAATTTCTGGACCGGTCGCGCCAGCCTCAGCGTGCAGGTGCTCGACATCCGCCCGAGCCTCAGCAGCGTGCTGCGCCAGTTCGAGCGGGTAAGGGACTTGCTGGAGCCCGAGGGGCTGTTTGACCCAGCCCGCAAGCGCCCCCTCCCCGATCTGCCCGGAGCGGTGGCGCTGCTCACCAGCGTGCCCAGCTCAGCCCTGGCCGACCTGCTGCGCACGGCCGCCGAGCGCTGGCCGGCCACCCGACTGGTGGTGGTGCCGATTCCGGTGCAGGGCGCGGTGGAAGCGGCGATCTGCGCGGCCCTGGAGGCCACCTGGACCAGGGCCTCAGCGCTGGGCCTCGAGGCGATCGTGCTGGCCCGCGGCGGCGGCAACCGCGAAGACCTGGCGGTGTTTGATGCGGAGGGGCTGGCACGCTGCCTGGCGCGCTGCCCCCTGCCGGTGGTGACCGGCCTGGGCCACGAAGACGACACCACCATCGCCGATCTGGTGGCGGATCACCGTGCCGCCACACCCACGGCGGCGATGGTGGCCCTGCTGCCCGACCGTCGCGCCGCCGCGGCCAGCCTTCTGCAACTGCGCAGCCATCTGGCTCAGGTGGTGCACCTGAGGCTCAGCGGCGAACGGCAGCAGCTGCAGCATCGGCTGAAGACCCTCGGCACCCTCCATCCCCGCCAACTGCTCGCGGCCCGGCGCCACGAACTGGCACAGGCCATGGCGCTGCTCAAGGCCCTCTCTCCCCAGCACCTGCTGGAGCGCGGCTTCAGCCTGGTGCACGATGAGCGGGGCCGACTGGTCCGGTCGGTGGCCGGGCTGGTCAAAGACCAGCGGCTCCATCTGGATCTGGCCGACGGGCGGGTAAGCATCGACGTGCGCGAGATTCAGCCCAGTTACCCGCCCCAGGCATGAAGAGCCGTCAGTCGCGCGGCAGCGCCAGGGATCCTGCCGAGGACATGACCTATGCCGAGGCCCGCACGGCCCTCGACCTGAGCCTTGCCCAGCTTCAGGCGACCGACCTGGATGTGGAGGCGATGGCCAACCTGTTTCAACGGGCGCAGAGCTATGCCCGGCGCTGTGAGTCCCTCCTGGCCAGGGTGGAACAGGACGTGCTGCTCTGGGAAGCCGGCGACCCCGAGGCCGCTCCCCAGCCTTACCAGAGCGAGCCGAGCGGGAAAGGGGCGCAGGCTCCATGATCCTGGGGTGGATCCCCAGCTCCAGATGATGACCGTGCCTCCAGGTGCCCCCGCTCAGGAATCGTGGCTGGCGAAACCATCGCCCCTGCAACTTCTCTATCTGGCGTTGGCCATCGCCGGCGCCGTGCTGCCGTGGCTGGCGAACCTCGACTACATCCGGGCCTCCGGGGGGAGCTTCGACATCGCCGGGTTCATCGCCCAGGCCAATGCCAATCCGGCCGCCAGTTCCCTGTCCCGCGATCTGGGGATCGGGGCCACCGCCGTGGTGGCGTGGATGATCGTCGAGGCGCGGCGCCTGAAGATGCGCGGCCTGCCATGGGTGCTGCTGTGCTGCGTGTCCGTGGCCTTCGCCTGCGCAGCTCCCCTGTTCCTCTACCTGCGGGAGCGCCGGCTGGCCGAACTGGCGCGGCAAACCCCTGAGCCCACGAACCAGGCCTCTGCGCCCACGGTCAGGGATGGCCCGGATCCGAGCGTTCCGCATCAACCGTGAGGTCGGTGGCCACCACATCGATCGTCATCTCACGGACATCGACCACCGGAACATCGCCGGCCTGCGCCGCTGGGGAGACGGCACCGCAGGCGGGACAGGCCTCGCCCCCAACCCGACTGAAGCCGCACACCTCACAGGTGCGAAGTTGCCGTCTCAGCAGCTGCCAGCCGATCCAGCCGGCGCCCCCCAGCAACAGGGGGAGCAACAGCAGGGTGAGGGTGATCCCGCCCAGCAGGTCGATCAGCAGCCTTCCTGCCGGACCAGGGCCCAGCAGCAGGAGCAACGCCCCCAGGCCGATCCAGATCCAGGGGATGGGGCGTTGCGGCATGGGGAGGTCAGGGAAACGGACGGGAGCGACCCCCATCCTGAAACGGATCAGGTCCCACGGAGGGAACTGAAATGGAGGGATTGCCCCCGTCTGGAGAGCTGACGGGTGAGACAAAAGCACTGGGCGTAATAGAGAACGGCCGCCACCAGCCACACCCAGAGGGTGAGCAACAGAACTCCACCCACCACCCCATAGGCCTGAAAACGCAGACCGAGGGCGATCAGGAGCCTGCCAAGAAGCACATTGAGCGCGGTGAGCACCACGCTCATCAGCAGGGCACCAGGCACAAGCGGCCGCAGGGCGATCCGGCGTGAGGGCAACAGCCAGAGCAGGAGCAGGGAGGCCAGGAACGCCAGCACCAGCGAGATCACCAGGTCAAGGCCCGCCGATACCGATCCGATCCAGATCCAGTCGGTGGGTAACAGGGAGATCAGCCACAGGCGAAAACCCGATGATCCGAGCAGGCGAATGTTGGCGATCAGTTGATCGATCACTGCCAACATGGCACACGTGGCCACCAGGGCCAGGGCCTTCACTCGCAGCCACACATAGCGGCCCACCAACTGACGCCAACTCAGCCCTTCAAACCCCGCCGGCCGATTCCACCAGATCCTGTCAGCACCGCGCTGGAGGGTGAGGTAGGCGTTGCTGGCCGTCAGGGCCAGCACAACCCCACCGAGGACCCCTGCTCCCGGCCCCTGACGCGTGAGTCGAAAGAAGGTGGAGCGCAGCAGAGGGACGGCGCTGTCAGGCAACACCTGGTCGGCAAGCTCGATCAAACGCTCCTGCAATTCTGTCTGTTGACCAAGCAGCCTGGCTGCGATCGCCAGTGCGATCAGGAGGATGGGGAAGACAGATTGAAGCAGGTGATAGGCAAAGGCTGCACTGAGGTCAACGCAATCAAGGCGCAACCAAAGCCGATATGCCCGCCAGTGGGTGAAGCAGTGACGCCTGACGATCGCTGGCAGAAGAGCTCTGGGTGTGACCATCGGAACGTGGACCCCAGGAGCTTCATGCAGAAGAACAAAGGGAAAGAGGTTTAACCTGGCATCGACCTATTTTCTCAGGGGGCTACCCCCCAAATATCGTCGGCGCTGCAGCGTTTCACAGCCGAGTTCGAGATGGATCGGAGTGGTTCCACTACGCCATGG
>JAYKGZ010000086.1:0-11286 GCA_035284925.1 Cyanobacteriota bacterium
CACCGCATCCGCGTGCTTGAAGCGAAAACCAACGCGCTCACCGCTCATGGCATCAACGGGTCCCGATGGGGGAGATTGCCTACTGGCCCCATTATCCCATTGCAGCCGCCGCACCCGACTCCGGCCGCAGCAGCGGGAAGGCGATCACATCGCGGATGGAGGGGCTATCGGTGAGCAGCATCGCCAATCGATCGATGCCGATGCCCAGGCCACCGGTGGGGGGCATGCCCACCTCGAGGGCATGGAGGAAATCCTCGTCCACCTCCTGGGCCTCCAGGTCGCCCGCGGCCCGGCGCGCCTGCTGGGCTTCCAGCCGCTGCCGCTGATCCACCGGATCGATCAGCTCGCTGAACGCATTGGCGGTTTCCCGCCCCACGATGAACAGCTCGAAGCGCTCCACCATCCCTGGCTTGCTGCGGTGGGGCCGGGCCAGGGGCGAGTTCTCCACCGGGTAATCCAGCACGAAGGTGGGCTGGATCAGCTGCTCCTCCACCCGCTGCTCGAAGGCCTCCACCAGCAGGCGGCCCACCGAGTCCGCCAGGGCGGGCACCTCGAGGCCGCAGGCCTCCATCGCCGCGGCGGCCTCCGCCCGGCTGGAGAAGGCGGTGAAGTCGAGCCCGGTGGCCTCCTGCACCAGTTCGTGCATGGTGGCCCGCCGCCAGGGGGGCGTGAGGTCGATCTCCGTGCCCTGGTACTGAATGCGGGTGCCGCCGCACACCTGCTCGGCCACGTGGGCGATCAGCTGCTCGGTGAGCTCCATCATGTCGGTGTAGTCGGCGTAGGCCTGGTACACCTCGATCGAGGTGAACTCGGGGTTGTGGCGGGTGCTCACCCCCTCGTTGCGGAAGATGCGGCCCAGCTCGTACACCCGCTCGAAGCCCCCCACCACCAGCCGCTTGAGGTGGAGCTCCGTGGCGATCCGCAGGATGAGGGGCAGGTCGAGGGCGTTGTGGTGGGTCTCGAACGGCCGGGCATCGGCGCCCCCGGGCTGGCTCTGCAGCACCGGCGTCTCGATCTCGAGGAAGCCGCGTTCATCCAGCCAGCGGCGCATGGCGCTCACCGCCCGGGCGCGGCGGCGGAAGGTTTCCCTGGTGTGGGGCGACACGATCAGATCGAGGTAGCGCTGCCGGTAGCGCTTCTCCACGTCGGCCAGGCCGTGCCACTTGTCCGGCAGGGGCTGGAGGCTCTTGCTGAGCATCCGCCAGGAGCGCACCTTCACCGAGAGCTCGCCCCGGTCGGTGCGGCGCAGGCTGCCCTCCACGCCGATCAGATCACCGGCATCCACCAGGCTGGTGATCTGGGCGAAGGTCCCCGCCGGCTCGGAGTCGGGAGCCGCGGCGTCCAGCGTGGCTTTCTCCAGGTAGAGCTGGATCGTGCCGTCCTGGTCGGCCAGGGTGAAGAAGGCCAACTTGCCCATCACCCGACGGGTCATCACCCGACCGGCCACCGCCACGGCCAGATCACGCTCCTGACCGTTGGGCAGGTCGACATGGGCAGCCTGAAGCTGGGTTGTGCCGTGGGTGGGTTCGAACCGGAGGGCATAAGGGCCCTGACCCAGGGCCGCCAGGGCTTCCGCCTTCTCCAGACGGGTCTCTCGAAGCTCCGACACAGGGATAGATGCCTCAGCTGACGGCAACCATGCCGGAATCACCAAGCCGCTGGGAGGCGTATCCGGTGCCGCGCACGGTGAGGATCAGCTCAGGGTTGCGGGGGTCGGGCTCAAGCTTGCCCCGCAGCCGGGCCACGTACACATCCACCACCCGCAGGTCGGCGGCCCGACGCGGGGGATAGCCCCACAGCTGCTCGAGGATCTCGGCCCGCGGCACCACGCGGCCCGGCTCCCGGAACAGCAGCTCCAGCAGGCTGAACTCGGTGTAGGTGAGCGAGATCCGCTCTCCTTCCCGGGTCACCTGCCGGCGGTTGGTATCCACCACCAGATCGCCGAGGCGCATCACGCCGCTGCCCGTGGGGATCTCCCTGGGTTCGGCCATGGCCGAGCCCCGGCCGACGCGACGCAGGATCGTGGCGATGCGGGCTTCAAGCTCTTTGGGACTGAAGGGCTTGGGGAGGTAATCGTCGGCACCGAGATCAAGACCCGACACCCGTTCGGCGATGGCATCCAGCGCCGAGAGAAAGATGATCGGGACGCAGGATTCAGCCCGCAGCCGACGGCAGACCGCGAAGCCATCCAGCTTGGGCAGCATCACGTCGAGCACCACCAGGTCGGGCTGTTCCTGATGGAAGAGGGTTAAGGCTTCCTCACCATCTTCGGCGCAGATCACCCGGTAGCCGGCCAGTTGCAGCCTCATCACGAGCACACGGCGCACGGCGGCTTCGTCGTCGACGACGAGCAGGGTGGCTCTGGGCTCGGCGGGCGGCTCACCGGTCGGCTGCTGACTGATGATCTCGTCCGCAGGCATCAGCAGGCTGCTGGGTGAAGAATCGCAACCCTACTGCCCAGGGTCCGGCTGAGTCATCCCCCCGAAAGGCGGCCAGGCAACGGGCCTCAGACGGATTGAAGACTTTTCCCAGGAACGGACATGCTCTCGGGTTGCTGCTACGTGGCGGCGAATTGGTTGACGGCGGGCCAGCGGGCCGCCGCATAGCGGTTCCATTCGCTGGCCGCTGCCGTGAGCGCCGCATCACTCGCCATCTCGCCCAGCATGGCCCGCTGGAGCTGGGTGTAGAGGATGGCCTGGAGCCGCTTCACCCCGGGCATCGCCGGCACCAGAACCCTGGCGCGCTGCAGGGTCTGGCTTGAAAGCAGGCGCGCCCGTTGAACCAGACGATCCTGCCCAGCAGGGCCTGGATCCTTCCGCCATTCCTGCTGCAGCATCTGCAACGCAGCCTGGGCGGAAGGAAGGACGCGGGCCTCGTTGGCGAAACGGAACTGATTGGCAGGGTTGGTGAGAAACAGTCCGAAGTCGGCCGCCTGGCGTGCCACCGCGCTCTGCCTGGGCACCACCAGATTCATCACGGCCACATTGGCCGTGCCGTCGTCGCCGGTGATCGGGGCATAAGGCGTGGTCACCGCCGCCACTCCGGGGGCATTGGTCTGCAGATTGCGCAGAAAGTCGGGACCGCTCGCCACCAGCGCCAGATCACCCGACTGGTAAAGCTCGATGGCACGCCGATACCCCTGGCTCACCACCTCGCGCGGCAGCAGGCCTCGCCGATAGAGGTCGGTCCAGAAGGCAAACGCCTGGCGCCCGGCCGGACTGTCGAAGGCGGCCCGCCGCTGCCCATCGAGCAGTTGGACACCCATCTGCACCAGGATCTCCAGCAGCTCGGCGGAGTCATCCGGCACCGCGGTGACAAACAGGCCATAGCGGCCGGTACGACGGCGCACTTCCGCCGCGAAGGCCGGAACCTCGGCCCAGCGCTGCGGCGGAGCCGCCAGACCGGCGCCCTGCAACAGGCGCCGGTTGGCCATCGAAAGGCGCGCGGTGAGGTACCAGGGAATGGCGAACTGCTCATCCCCCAGCCGGCCGGCATCCCAGATGGCTGGCAGGTAGCCATCCCTGGCGTCCGCTGGCAGCACCTGATTCAGATCCTGCAAACCACCCTTGCTGGCCAGATTGGCGGCAAACGGGGGATTGAGGTTCACCAGGTCTGGGGACGTGCGGGCGAACACCGCCGCCAGGAGCTTCCGCTCCACCGAAGCCCAGGGAACATCGGTCCAGCGCACCCGCCAGCCGGGATGCCCGGCCTCCCAGGCGGCGATCACCCCCCGGACATAACCGTTGAACCTGGGGGCCAGATCCAGGGTCCAGAACTCCACGGTGCGGAGGCCGGCGTCGCCGGTGGCGCGGCGCCGACAGCCTGCTGAGGCAAGCGCCGCCGCTGCCGAACCACCGGCAAGGAGCTGGAGCAGGTCGCGGCGCCGCATC
The DNA here is from genome assembly GCA_035284925.1 of Cyanobacteriota bacterium. GTDB lineage: Bacteria > Cyanobacteriota > Cyanobacteriia > PCC-6307 > Cyanobiaceae > UBA5018. The sequence continues at coordinate 3,891 of JAYKGZ010000086.1, forward strand.
CGATCCATCAGCCCTGCTGACCGTTGGTCTGGTGGCGCCAGAGCAGCAGCTGCAGGGAACACAGCAGCGGCGCCAGGAGTCCGGTGATCAGCGTCTGAGCCAGCAGAGTATGGAGCTGGGGCCTGGACGCCTCCCCCCACAGGGCGAACTGGGCCAGCAGGGTGCCGCCCAGGAACAGGGTGCCCAGCAACGCCAGCAGGCCCAGGCTGAAGCTTTGCTGGATCTGGGGGCCGGAACGGCCGATCCGGCCCCACCACCAACCCAGCAGGGCCAGCGCGGGGATCTGACTCACCGGTCCGAGCTGGAGGTCATCCAGCACCAGGCCGAGCACCCCTCCCGCCAGGGCACCGGAAACGGGCCCGTCCACCAGGGCCCAGGGCAGCAGCCAGATCACCGCCCAGGCCGGGCTCACGCCGCCGAGCTTGAAAAAGGAGGGAGACGCCAGGGTGAGCAGGGGCACGACCAGTCCGGTGGCGCCGCACCAGCCATGACGAGACAGGGCCGCCATCAGCGTCCACGGGTTCGCACCTGAACCCAGTCCAGCATCTGAACCGGGGCACTCAGCTGGACCACGGCCTCGGTGGCGGGAACAGCCCGGTCATCCACCGTCTGGATCACGCCCACCGCGAGGTTCGGGGGCACCAGGGTGCTGGCCGGAGAGGTGACCACCAGGTCGCCCGGCCTGGCACCGGGATCCTTCTCCAGGAAACGCAGCATTGGGCGTGGGGTGCCTACCCCATACAGAAGGGCATGGCGACCGATGCGTGGCAGCCACACTCCCAGCCGACTGCCGTCATCGGTGAGCAGCTGCACCAGGGCGGTGGTTGGGCTGACACTCGCCACCCGGCCCGCCAGACCGCCGGGTCCCAGCACCGGATCACCCACCGCCACGCCACCCAGTGCCCCCTTGCCGATCAGCAGCTGTTGCCACCAGCCGCCCGGCTCACGGGAGATCACGGGGGCTCCCACCAACCTCAGATCGCGGGACTGGAGCTCAAGCAAGCCCCGCAGGCGCCGGTTGTCGGCTTCCAGCTGAAGCAGCCGGCTCTGGTCGCCGAGCTGCTGAGCGGAACGCACCCATTCCCCCTGGGCGCTGCCAGGCCAGAACGGACGGCTGATCAGCCCATAGAGATCGGCGAAGCCGGCTCCCTTGCTGATCCGCACGGCCACCAGGGCCAGCACCACGAACAGCCATGGCCTCAGAGCCTGCTGCAGCTTCGGTTGAAAGAAGCGGTTACCGCCGCCGCCCTGCATGGAGCTCAGGCTGGCTGACGCACGAAGTCTGGGGTATCCAGCACCCGCTCGAGGCGCTTGTAGTCCTCCAGCACGATGCCGCAGCCATTAACAACGCAGAGGAGAGGCTCTTCCGCCACGTGGGTGAGGATGCCGGTCTCATGGCTGATCAGATCGGAGATTCCCCGCACCAGGGCGCCGCCACCGGCGAGCATGATGCCTCGATCGACGATGTCCGCCGCCAGTTCTGGAGGCGTGCGCTCCAGAGTCCGCTTCACCGCCTCGACGATCACGTTGAGGGGTTCGGCCATCGCCTCGCGGATGTCGCCGGCCCGAACGTTGATGGTGCGGGGAAGGCCGCTGAGCAGGTGGAGTCCCCGCACGTCCATGGCCGTGTTGTCATGGGAATCATCCGGGAAGGCGGACCCGATCCGGATCTTGATGTCTTCAGCTGTGCGCTCACCCACCACGAGGTTGTGGACCTTCTTGAGGTAGGTGCTGATCGCATCGCTGAGCTCGTCACCGGCCACCCGCACCGATTCGCTCAGCACGGTTCCGCCCAGACTCAGGACGGCCACTTCGGTGGTGCCGCCGCCGATGTCCACGATCATGGTGCCCACCGGCTCGGTGACGGGGAGGCCTGCACCGATCGCAGCAGCCACCGGCTCATCGATGAGGTGCACATCCCGGGCACCGGCCAGGCCGGCTTCACGCACGGCACGGCGCTCAACGCCCGTGACACCGCTGGGGATCCCGATCACCAGCCGTGGCGCCACGATCCCCCGGCCTTCATTGCCCTTCTGAATGAAGGTTTTGATCATCTGCTCAGCCGCATCGAAGTCGGCGATCACGCCATCACGCAGGGGGCGTACGGCGCGGATGTTGCCGGGGGTGCGGCCGAGCATCAGCTTGGCCTCGTCACCCACAGCCAGGGGCACTCCTCTCTCGAGGTCCAGGGCCACCACCGAGGGCTCCTGGAGCACGATCCCCTTGCCGGAGACATACATCAGGGTGTTGGCGGTGCCCAGGTCGATCCCGATATCCCGGGAGAACTGGAATCGACGGAAGAACACGGAGGACCCGACCCTGCGAAGTCTGGATCATAAGGGCGTGTTACAGACGAACCAGGGGGGGGAACTGCATCATTGACCCACTAGCCAGGAGAATTCCATGGGCGTCAATTCCATCACCCTCGTCGGTCGAGCCGGCCGCGACCCGGAGGTGCGCTACTTCGAATCCGGCAGCATGGTGGCCAACCTCACCATGGCCGTGAACCGCCGCAGCTCAGGCGATGAGCCCGACTGGTTCAACCTCGAGATCTGGGGGAAGCAGGCCCAGGTGGCCGCTGATTATGTGCGGAAGGGGTCCCTGCTGGGCATCATCGGCAGTTTCAAGCTCGATCGCTGGACCGACCGGGCCACCGGCGAGGAACGCTCCAAGCCGGTGATCCGGGTCGACCGGCTGGAACTGCTGGGCTCCAAGCGTGACGCGGAGGGCGGCATGGGCGGCGGCTATGGCGGTGGTGGCTTCGGCGGCGGTGAGCCCAGCGAGGAGGAAGTGCCGTTCTGAGCAGCGGTGGCCACTGGGCCGTCAACCTCGGTGCGCCGCGGCAGGAACCCCTGGGCACAATGCAGGCTCAGCTCCACCTGGAAAGCGGTGAGCGGATCGCTGTTTGGAAGCCTCGATGTCGCGGCGCAGGTAGGGGTTACGCACGGCATCGGCCATCACCAGATCCACCGACTGTCCCGTGATCGAGGCCAGTTGTTGCTCCAGGCCGAAGTAAGCCTCCACAAGGGGACCCGGCTCGATCAGCTGGAACTCCACCAGCCGATCCAGGTCGCTGCGGGTGGGATCAAAACCATCACGCAGGACCGAGCCGAACAGATGCATGCGCCGCACCTGGTGCTGCTGGCAGGCAGCGGCGATGGCATCGAGTTGGGGCTGGGCCAGGGGATGACCCATGGGCTCCATTGCGCTCAGGCTTTCAGGGCTGCGGCGATGTCGACCAGCCGCAGGAGCAGCGTGTTGGGGTCGCTGGGCGATGGATCGAAGCCCATGTGGCGATCGAACTCCTGGGCCGCTGCCGATGCGGCATGCACCACGAGCCCGCGCACGCCGATCTGCTCACTGGCCCTGAGCACACGCTCCAAGGCATCGGCCAGCAGGGCGCGGGCGATGCCCTGGCCCTGAATGCTGCGGCAGACCGCCAGACGTGCCAGCACCACCACGGGGATCGGGTCGGGCATGTTGCGCCGGAAGCGGCCGGGACTGGCGGCCACGGCCACGGCGCCGGAGGCCAGGGCCACGTAGGCCTTCACCGCGCCATCGGTATTGGGGACCACAAATGTGCGCGTGGCCCCACTGCGCTGGTTGCCCAGGGCCCGTTGCTCAAGCCACAGGTTGAGGACGTCGTCACCGCAGTCGAACCCGGTGGTGCTGTGGTGTTCGCCGAGGGGCTGCGGCGCTTGCAGCCTCATCAGACTTGCCAGGGCCTGGGGGCGTCCATGGTGCGCCGGAGCCGCTCATTCGGGTTGGCCGGGGCATCGAGCTGGCGGCGGAAGGCCTCGTAGGCCTCGGGCGCCAGGGCCGACCAGGCCTGCTCCACCAGAAGCTCCTGCGCTGCAGCCCGGGCCGCCTGCAGCACGAAATCCGTGCGGGTGAGCCCCGAGGCGCGCACGGCGCGATCGATCAGCTCCTGGTCGCCGGGCGTTACCCGCAGGTTCCAGCTGAGGCGCGGAGTGACGGCCATGGTCGAGCGCCGGGTCGGACCTCATCTTACGTAGATAGGTAGACGACGTCTATCAGGTCTTGGGTTTGAGCGTGGGGCACCGCCTCACGCGCTGACACCGTCCCGCAGGATCGCCTTGCGCAGGCGCATCAGATCAACCCGGCGCTGCAGCAGCGCTTCCAGCTCCTGCTTCAGGTGCACTGTGGCGAAAGGTGTAACGGGATCCAGTTCGACCCACACATCCACATCGCTGCTCGCGGTGGCCTCGTTGCGGTCTGTGGAGCCGAACAGGCCGATGCGTGGCAGGTGGTAATGGTCCCACCACTCGTTCTGGTGGGCGCGCAGATGGGCCAGACCCTGGCGAGATTCACCTTCAGGTCGTCGTGGATGAGCACATCCCGCATGCCGGTGATCTGTCGCCAGGGAATGGCAGGGTTGACATCCCATAACTCGCTGCTGATGTTCTTCGTGGCTTCGCCGATCACCTCCAGGTTGCGGATCACTCCGTCCTGGATCAGGCGTGAAGCCAGGAAGGCCTGCTCCCCTGCAGCGGTGTATTCGGCGACGCGCTCCAGGCAGTCGCGAATGCTTTCGAGGTAGAGGAGATCCTTGTTCAGAGGGCCAGGGCCTCCTCCAGGATCTGGGTGCAAATCAGGGGATGCAGGCTCTCCGCTTCGGTCACGTCCACTGAACAGCCCAGCAGGTCAAGGTCGCTGGCGTCATGTTCACGGCCTGTGGTGATCGATCCGTAGATCCTCAGGTTGGAGGCGCCATGGCGCATGGCCACCGCCAGCACCGCCTGCAGCGACTCCATCTCATGGGCATCGAACCAGCGCGGGTAGAGGCTGCTGTGCTGCCAGGCTGTGGTCCATCGACTTGGCCGCCAGCGACGGCGAGACCTTCGAGTTGTGGATCGCCCGTACTGCCCAGGCGTGGCGGAAGTCGTAGGGCCGAAAATCGGCACCCGCGCGCCGAAATGCCTGACCCATCAGCGCCCCGACATCACGGTGGCTGTGCTCGGGATTGAAGGCCGGCAGCGCCAGCGATTGGCGTGCCCCAGTTTTGCCGGCGGCGATGCGCAGCAGCCCGGAGGGCAGAACCTCGGCGAACAGCAGAGCCTCATGGGGCCTGCAGCCATAGGCAGCAGCCACCACCACCGGCCACGACCAGGACGCTGACAGGCGATCAATCAGCGCTTCGATCGCCTCATTGCTTGGGAGATCGCGCGGGCCACGGTGGCCTCCGCCACGGTGGAAGCGCTGACCGTGATTGAAGAGCCCAGCGACGACTGACGACCTCACCACTGCGGTGGACAGGGCTGCCAGCCTTCACACCGTTTTTCGGCCCAGAGCTTGATCGCCTGCTCTCGGCTGATCTGCTTTCGCCGCTTCAGCAGCGGCACCTGCTGGCCTGGCAGCAGCTCTCCGACGACCAGCTCCAGGGTCTGACTCCAGCGGCCGTAGCGGCCGGGAAGAAACTGCAGAACATGGCGGCCAGACATCCATCACTGAATCCGCTCGCTGGAAGCTGGTCAAAGCTATCGAGGCCGGCGCCAAAGCCCTCGCAAGCCTCTGAGCAGGTAGCCATCGGGCTGAAACCGACCACCCAAACCGGCCAGGCTGATCCCCTGCGCCGCAGAGGATCTCAGCATTTTCGAGCCCAGAACCGGCCAGCTGGACACAGCAAAGGCGGCCCAACCACCTCCATCAGGGGAACGCTCAGCACATCCCCCGCTGGAGACCCCATGCACTTCACCGATACCGACGCCTCCGCTCGCCTGCTGCTGCAGGTGCTCTTGCTGGAGATGGGCTTGTCCGCTGACCTGGCTGAACTCGATCGCCGAGTGGCAGCTGACCCCGCCTTCCTGCAGGGGATCAAACGCCGGGCACTGCTCTACCTAAACAAGCAGTGCCGTTGAACCCGCCAGCGCCAGGCGGAGCGCTGCCCAGCCCAGTCACCGCAGCCGTTCTCAGCCAAAACACCCCCAAAACGGAGCGGGCCGATCACCCCCTCCCCCAATACTTCAACGCTGCCTCAATCAACTCAGGCAGCGGCTTCTTTCCCCTGGCAACAACAGCAGCCTCTGCAGCCGCTTGCCAATCACCCTCTGACGCATCCGCAGCCAGCGGTGGTGCAACCGGTTCACCACCTGCCTGGATGCCGGCCAGCCAATCCTCCATCGCACGGTCCAGCTCTTCCAGCGCTGCTACCCGTGCTTCCAGATCGTCATCTGCTGGATCCGCCTGCAACGCTTCCACTTCCACCACCTGGGCGCTGTCAGGGGTCGTATCTGCCGTGACTGACTCTTCTTCAGCGTCAGCAGCGCTACCCCCCATGCCAGGTGCTGTTTCCGCTGCAGCTGCTGCTTGAGCCGCCGCGGCCTTCAACTGTTCGGCAAACGCTGAGTTGCCCTTCGGTTCAACAGCCGCCGGCGCAGCATCGGCCACTGCATGACCAGCAGCAGCAAAAGCCGATCGACGCTCGATTTCATTCGCAGCCGCTACCGCTGCACCCTGCTCGGCTTGCCACGCCTTCAGCTCCTGCTGCTGCCTGGCACGCTCAGCCGCCAGCACATCAGCCTCGGGCTCAGGCTCAGCCCCAGCTGCAGGCGCAGGCGTACTGACACCTGTATGCACACCTGTGCTCACAGCCGCTGGCGACGCACCAGCCACCTCGCTACCCAGCAGCGGGTCGTACGACAACACCACAGGCATTGCAGTGCCAGCACGCTTCTGCCGGGCTGCCAATCCCTCTGCCTCCCACTGCTCAGCTACCGCTGGGCCAACAGTCGCTCGCATCAGCTCTGGCACCGTCCTGGCCCTGTCACCCAGCAACACCCGGCTCGCACCCACCAGCTCCTGCAGCAATGACAGCTGCTGCTGCAGCACCTCCAGCAACCCTTGATCCGCCGGCGTGGTGGAAGCCACTACCGGCCCCGCAGCACCAGCAGCAGGCATCGCATTGCTGCCAGCAGTAGCCGCTGAAACCTCAGCAGCTATCTCAGGCCCGTCCTCACCCGCTGCTAAACCCTCCAACCAAGCAGTCACATACTCCGCCTGCGTACACCCGGCTGCCTTCGCCTTGTCCCGCAAAACCTGCAACAACCCATCCCCAATCTTCACCTGCAATGTCGGCATTGTCCAACCCAGCAATGCTCAACATTGTTGGGCAGCATTGCTGGGCCGTCAAGGCCCCGCTAACCCCTGCCCTCATCTGCCATCACAACCTTCCATCACTCCAATCATCCTCCATCTTTCCTCTCTCAACTGATTTCATTGATTGTGCAACTTCGCGCTTTTCAGTGATCTCAACATTGTCGGGGCATTGCTGGGGCATTGCTGGCATTGCATTGGGGCATTGGTGGCACTGCATTGCAGCTCATTGCATTGCATTGGTGGCATTGCATTGCTGGCATTGCATTGCAACTCATTTTCC
>JAYKGZ010000087.1:0-10317 GCA_035284925.1 Cyanobacteriota bacterium
GAGACCCGTGGAATCGAGCCCACCAACAACGCCGCAGAGCGTGCCCTGCGCCAGTCGGTGATTCAGCGCAAGATCAGTCAAGGAGTCCAATCCCGCCAAGGTGCGATCTGCCGGAGCCGCCTGCTCACGGTCACCACCACCCTTAGGCAACAGGGGCGGGATGTCTGGGAGTTCCTCGAGCAGGCCTGGATCGCCCATCATCGCGGTGGGGTGATGCCGTCACTGCTGAGCGATCCCTGAGAGCAGAAGAAAGGGCGGCACTGCATCTTTGCTCACTCAGGGATGAGCGATGAGACGCACATTCGCGCGGCGGCGCGTCCCGACCCCTGAATGCTTACACGTGATCACCCTCTACAAATGAAGGAAAGCCTGGCGACTGCAGGGAGAGGTGGTTCCGGCATCGCAAAGGAGCCAGACGGCTGGAGTGCTGCCGACAAGTTCACGGTGGTGCTGGAGAAGCTCCGCGCCCAGGACCAGCGCGAGATCAAGGCTCTCAAAAAGGAGCTGCAGCGCAAGGAGGAGGCCATGGCGGAGATGGCGGCCTTGCTGGTGCTGCGAAAAAAGTGGGAGGCCTTCTGCTCGGAGGACGCGGAAGGGTGACCAGCTTGGATCAACAAGCCAACAGAGGCGCCAGAATCGACCCTGGCGCTACCCTGAATTCAGGTGAGCGATGAGGCGCGCATTCGAGCAGCGGCGCCCCCTGAATGCTTACAAATTTAAACACCACAGCCAAAGGCAACAACCATACGACCTCAACTTGGCTAAAATTTTAGCCCTTTTACGCTCCCCCCCAAGCCCCGTTCTTGCGCATTAGGATTAACTTTTTTCAATATTTCCATTGAATTTTCGGATATTTCCCCAAGGCCCTTTTCTTGAGGCCAATTGGTTTTCTATCACAGACAGCGCAACCCTGGTGCCAAGTGAGTTCATTGAGAAGCTCAATCAGTTGCCACCTTCTGCAGCTCGCGCAAGCGAGCTCAATATCGATCCTCATTATGCAGTGCATCTGCACGCCCACTACAAGGAAGAAGCCATTGGCATCATCGACTCTGTTGCCGCAAGCCTTGCTGGCACTGACTTCTATATAACCTACAGCGACTCTTCTGTTAGCGATGCGTTGACCTCCTACTGTGAGGCCAATGACCTTCATGCAAAGTTTAATCGCTTAGAGTTTATAGCTGTTCCCAATCAAGGCCGTAACGTTACGCCACTATTTAGACTGACCAAAGGAATCTTGCAAAAATATTCATGGGCATTGCATCTTCACACAAAGAAATCTCCCCATTTTGACGAGGGAAATGATTGGTCCAAGCACATGATCGCCTCCTTGGTTGACAATATGCATGGAGCGCATGCGTTAATTAGTCAATTTGCCGACAACCCTCGTCTCGGTTTAGTCATGCCTACTCCTTGCCGAGGCATAAGACCATGGCTGGGCTGGGGATCAAATCTATCTTTAGCGAAGTCTCTGGCACTCAAGCTCAGCCCACCGATCGTTATTAGCGAGACCTTACCTCTGGTTTTTCCTGCAGGCATGATGTTTTGGTTTCGGCCATTTATTTTTTCTAATCTTTCTCATGTATTCCTCAACTTAAACATTTCCGAGCCCGAGCCTCTTCTGCAAGATGGCACATCCCTGCATGCCGTTGAAAGACTTCTAACTTTTGTTTGTGAATCTAGAGGCTTTGGTTGGGCGTTTGTAGCTCCAAGCAGGGATGCTGTTGCCCTGGCATCGCCTTACAAATGGTGGCAGCAGTTCTTCAGGCCATTGAAAGTTCTAGAGCCGTGTCCACTTAAATATAAATTCGTAATTACCAGCAAGAACCTAAGTCAATTTGCCAACAACTTCAAAAAGCTGCCTTGTCAATTTTTCGCCAAAGCAAAACGGTATTTGGCCAGCCTAGTAGCTAAATTCGAGGCTTCGCCCTGAATATACTTATTTACAGGGCGAGCGACCATTGTTACAACAAGGCCGTGTAGTATTTAATTCCACTTTATTAGGCCTCGCGCATCCCCCGGCGCCTGAATGCAATCCCAGTTCCATGGCACTGCTGTTGGGATTGAGCGCTTAGAGCTCGTTGTATTTTAACAAGGGGTGCCCACATCCAGGGCGATCAGAAGGCCGCACAGGCTGGCGAAGGCCAGGGCATTGCGGGTCAGCTTGATGCGCCTGTGAAGCAGCTTGCACACACGGCGAAATTGATCGATCACGACGTTCTGCTGCAGCTCCTGCTCCTGCTCGAGCGGGCTGGCCAGATCGTTCTCCATCAGGGTGAGTCGCTCGTCGATGTAGTGCAGGCGCTTAGGGCAGCCGTTCACAGCCGCTTTGCCGGCAAAGCGATCCAAGATCCAGGGCACATAGAAGGGTTCTGAGGCGGCCGGAGTGCTGAAGTGCCAGGTGAGCGAAGTTGAACACATTGCCGGCAAACTGCTTGTTCAGCACGGTCAGATAGGCCGCTGCACTGGCCTCTGAATTGACGCTGGCCGGGATCGTGATGCCGGTGTCTTCGGGCGCCATGGCCACAAACCCCAGGATGTTCACCGGTGCTGCTCCATCCCCCGCTGCAGATAGTCCTTGAGGCTGGCTGCTCCCAGGGTTGAACCACCGCCCTGGCTCCAGCCGTAGACCACAGCCTGCTCACCGGCTGCGGCAGGTTTGAAATCGCGTGCGGCCCGCAGTGCATTGATCACATCGGTGCCGTTGCTGATCGGCTGGGCGTAGTTGTGCTTGCCGGGTCCGCCCAGGCCCTGGTAGTCGGTGGCGACGATCACCACGCCCCGCCGGCCGGCCGGATCGCTCGACACATAGGCAATCCGCCAGGCCTTGGAGCCAGCCACAGTGGAATTCACCGCCTCAGAGGGCACATCCATCAAGATGACCGCAACTTATGGGCGGATGTCCAGCTTGTGAACGCCTCCCGCAGGAGCTGGTTGCAGATCGTGATTGCAGCGCCTATGGCCCCATCAGCTGGCACCCAGTGGTTGGGGCATCAGTTCAATGCGGCTCAATGCGGCCCGAACGGATGAACGCCGTACGCGTGAGCCAGACAAGGATCCCTTCGGCGAATCATTCATCGTCCCGCCAATCCGGCGCCACAGCAGTCAGAAGCTATGCAGCCATCCCAGCCATGGATTCCTGTGCTGGAGCGGCCCAGAGGCTGGTTGCCCCAGGGCCCGGTTGATCTCCAGGCTCCCTGGTGCCACGCGGGCTTTCGCCTCACCACCAGCGTCGACACCAACTTGATGGGCAACCCGACCAAGCGTGAGCTCGATCGCTGGAGCGCCACGGTCCACCCCAGCGGCCATGTAGCCACTGGTGACTACAAACAGTCCCTGGGGTTCGCCGACACCACATTCAACCCCCAGAGCATCTTTCAGAGTCCTGGTGGTGTATGGCTGCAGAGCATCTGGCTGGAACGCAACGAGCAGCCAGGGGGTGAAGTTCATGGGAATCACCCTTACTTGCTGCAGTCTCAATAGCTTGCAGCAAGCTAATTCAGCCCCGGCCGCCTGGGCCTGGCCCCCGCCGGCAGGCGCACAGCAGTGGCCAGGCCCAGGCGGCGCAGCAGTTTGATGTGCAGCCAGGTGAGGTCGATCTGGCGGCCGAAGCCCTGACGGGCCGAGTGCGGGAAGGCGTGATGGTTGTTGTGCCAGCCTTCGCCGAAGGTCAGTGCCGCAACCCAGGGGTTGTTGCGGGAGCTGTCGCCGCTGTCGTGGGCGGCCTCGCCCCAGAGGTGGGTGGCGGAGTTCACCAGCCAGGTGCAGTGATACACCACCACCAGACGCAGGGGGATTCCCCAGAGCACCAGGGCCCAGCCGCCGGCTCCCGTGGCCGTGCCGATCCAGAACAGCAGACCGGCCAGGGGCAGCTGCAGCAGCAGGAACCAGTTGTTCAGCCAGCGGTAGTAGGGATCCTTGGCCAGATCTCCCGTGAGCCGCGGCACGGCACCCATCGCCGGGATGGTTTCGAACATCCAGCCCATGTGGCTCCACCAGAGGCCCCGCAGGCTGCTGTGGTGGTCCACCTCCGTATCACTGAACTTGTGGTGGTGGCGATGCAGACCCACCCAGTCGATCGGGCCGTGCTGACAGCTGAGGGCGCCGCAGGTGGCGAAGAAGCGCTCCAGCCAATGGGGAACGCGATAGGCCCGGTGGCTCAGCAGCCGGTGATAACCCATCGTGACGCCCAGGCAGGCGGTAAGCCAGTAGAGCACCAGGAAGCTGGCCACGGCCGGCATGCTCCAGAACCGGGGCAACAGGGCAACCACCGCCAGCACGTGGATCACCACCATGAACCCGATGGTGCCCCAGCGAGTGCCCTTCTTCACCATGGGATCGGACTCTCCGGCCCGTGGGATGTGCAGAGCCACGGCACGGCGGCCACGGCTCGCACCGCGGTTGATCACGGCGGGGCGGCGGGTGCCACGGGAGGCTGAGGTGCGCCCCGACGGGCGGGGTGGTGCGACGGCCATGCGACCAATCCAGTGGAATTGGTTAAGATGGTAGCAATACGAAATCGGATCGCGGCGTAAGCACGATACGAACCACCGTACAAACCGGCGCTTGGACCGCCGGCCAACCACTGATTTCCGCCTGCCAGGGGAGGGTTGCGCACGTGGGCTACCGCGAGGATCTCGCCGCCGGACGGGTTGCCTTCGCCCATCTCATCCGGGCCTGGCACGAACGCAATGCCTGGAACCACAAGGTGCTGCCCGCCCTGGCGGAAGCCCTGGATCTGGGGCGGGTGCACAACTCCCAGATCTCGATGCTGCGCAACGGCAAACTCGCCTCTCCGGGCCCGGAGGTGTTCCTCGCCCTTGGACGGATCAACCAGCTGCTGGCGGCCGATGCGGGCCCCAGCGGACTGACACCCGAACTGCGCCAGCGCCTGGACGACCGGCCGGAGCTCTTGATGGCCCTGGAGAGCTCCGCCCTGGCCGTGCAGAGTGAGGGGGCCCCGGTGCTCGGTCCCGGCGAGTTCCTGGAAGTGTTCGTGGGGCTGCGGCAGCCTCCGCTGGCCTTTGATCTGCGCATTGCCGAGGCCGAAGCGGCCGAGCTGAGCGCCGCCCTGGCCCAGCTGTTCAGCGCCGGGCGGCCCTGGCGCACCTGTCGCGACAAGGTGATGGCCGCCTATCCGGTGAGTCGGCGCCAACGGCGCGATCGCTTCACCCAGGTGATGGCGGGCCTGCGCGACTACACCTCAAGCGAACTGGAGGCCGAACTGCCCGAGCTGCTGCTCACCGCCCGCAACCTGGGGGTGAGCGGAGCCGCCGCGATCGAGGCCGACGGACTGCTGGAGCAGCTGCGTCAGCGGATTCAGGCCGGGTAGCGCGCCACCCGGACCTTGCGCGCCCAGCCGAGCCCCCGCAGCAATCGGATGTGCAGCCAGGTGATGTCGAGCTCAAACCACCGCAGGCCATGCCGGGCGCTGGCCGGATGGGCATGGTGGTTGTTGTGCCATCCCTCCCCGAAGCTCAGGATCGCCACCCACCAGCAGTTGCGGGAGAGATCCGGACTCTCGAAATTGCGGTAGCCAAAGGCATGGGTGGCGGAATTCACCAGCCAGGTGACGTGATACACGAGCACCAGCCGCAGTGGGATCGCCCAGAGCACCAGGCCAAGGCCGCCGCCATGCACCTGAGCGGCGTTGCCATACCAATAGAGCGCGGCGCCCAAGGGGAGCTGCAGCAGCAGGAACCAACGATCAAGCCAGCGGTAGAACGGATCGCACTGGAGATCGCCGGCGTAACGATCCAGCTCTTTGAGCGCGGGAATCTCATGGAGCATCCACTCGCTGTGGCTCCACCACAACCCGCGACCAGCATCGTGGTGATCGTTCGGTTGATCCGAGAAGCGGTGATGGTGCCGGTGCAGGCCGACCCACTCAATCGGACCGCTCTGACAAGCCAGGGTGCCCATCAGCACAAGAACCCTTTCCAGCCAGACGGGCACCACGAGGCTGCGGTGCGCCACAAGGCGGTGCAGGCCCAAGGTCACACCCAACACCGTGACCCAATACAGAACGCCGAAGGCAACAACGGCACCCCAGCTCCAGAACTGCGGCAGCAGAGCGACGGTGGCCAGAATGTGGTTCACCAGCATGAAGCTGGTGGTGCCCCATTTGATCCGGCGCTGACGGGCCGGAAGAGGACCGCGGGGGGCCTGCACCGCTGCCCGTTGCCGAAGCTCACGGGTGTCAGCTGTTTGCGAGGAAACCAAAAGGAAAACTCCTTGGGTCGACAGCGCCGCTCGAACAGGAAAACCGGGGAGCGGGGGTGTCGTTAGTGACGGAAATCTAAAGGAATTGACGCTCGTGTCCGTGGGCGACCGGGCAAGCTGCAGTCCTGGACTGCAAGGTCGCATGGTGATCCTGGATAAGCCTGCTGCGGAACGAACGGAGCGCGCAACGGCATTCGTCAATGCTGTGGCCTTGCAGCAGCAGGATCAGGCGGCTTCCCGGACTGCGGCTGTGGGGCAACGGCTCGAGCGTGTGCTGGCAGCGCTGGCCGAAGAACGGGTGGGTACGCAGCATTTCGCCTCTCTGACCGGTTACGGCCATGGGGATCAGGGACGCGAAGTGGTTGATCGCGTGTTCGCACGGGTGCTGGGGGCGGAAGCGGCTGCTGTTCGCATGCAGTTCGTCAGTGGCACCCACGCCATCGCTGCCGCGCTGTTCGGTGTGCTTCGTCCGGGCGATCGTCTGCTCTCGATCACAGGGCGTCCGTACGACACCTTGGAAGAGGTGATCGGTTTGCGGGAAAGCGGTCAGGGCTCCCTGGCGGAGTTCGGTGTGGCCTACGACGAGGTGGACCTGCTGCCAACGGGTGCTGTGGATGACGCCGCAGTGGACCGCGCTCTGGAGCAGCCCTGTCGGATGGTGCTGATCCAACGCAGCTGCGGTTACAGCTGGCGGCCGTCGATCGATGTTGCCGAGATCGGCCGTCTGGCTGCCCGGATTCATGCCCGTCAACCCGACTGCGTGGTGTTCGTTGACAACTGCTACGGCGAACTGGTGCAGGTGCAGGAGCCACCGGAGGTGGGCGCTGATCTGATCGCTGGCTCGTTGATCAAGAACCTGGGCGGCACCATTGCTCCAACAGGCGGTTACGTGGCCGGACGAGCCGATCTGGTGGAGCGGGCCTGCTGTCGGTTGACGGCCCCTGGGATCGGCAGTGAGGGCGGTACGGGTTTTGACCTGCAGCGCCTGGTGCTGCAGGGGTTGTTCCTGGCACCACAGATGGTGGCGGAGGCCTTGATTGGGGCGGATCTCGTGGCGGGCGTATTCCAGCGGTTGGGTTTTGCGGTGAATCCGGAGCCGGGTGCCTCCCGCAGTGACCTGATCCAGGCGGTGCAACTGGGTAGCCCTGACGCCTTGAAGGTGGTGTGCCGGGCCTTCCAGGCCTGCTCGCCCGTTGGGGCCTACCTGGATCCGGTACCGGCCTCGATGCCTGGATACGCCAGCGATCTGGTGATGGCCGGCGGCACCTTCATCGATGGTTCCACCAGTGAGTTCTCCGCCGACGCTCCCCTGCGTGAACCGTTCAATCTCTATGTGCAAGGGGGAACCCACCGTGCCCACGTGCAGTTGGCCCTGATCCGGGCCTTGTCCGCCCTGGAGGCGGCGGGGTTGGTCGATCTCCCGCAGACTGGAGACAAGTCCTGAATCAGCCCTTCGATGGCGTTCGAGTTCCCGGCCTCCTTCCGCTTCGCTGACAGCCACGAATACGCCAACGCCGACGGTGAACTGGTACGGGTGGGCATCAGTGCGTTCGCCGTCGATCAGCTGGGGGACATCGTTTTTGTTGACTTGCCCGAAGTGGGGGACACTCTCGAGAAGGGCAACAGCTTCGGTTCAGTGGAATCGGTCAAAGCGGTTGAGGACATGTATGCCCCAGTCGCGGGCGAAGTGGTGCAACGCAACGAGGCGGTGCTGGCCAGTCCTGAGGAGTTGCAGAACGATCCCCACGGTGAGGGTTGGCTGCTGGTGCTGCGCCCCAGTGATCCATCGCAGCTCGAAGCCTTGATGGATGCCGCTGCCTATGGCGCCAAGGTCAACGCCGGATAAGACACTTTTTTACGATTGCGGTCTCCATTGACCTGCGTTTGTGAGTTCTCCTTTTCTGCAGCGGCACGTCGGCCCCAGCGAAAAGGAGCAGCAGCAGATGCTCTCCGAGCTCGGCTACGCCGATCTCGACGCCTTTCTGGCTGATGTCGTTCCGGCTGACATCCTCGATGGCATCCCCCCCCAGGGCGTACTGCCGGAGGGTTGTGGGGAAGCGGAGGCACTCAACGATCTGGGCAGCATCGCCGCAGCCAACACCACGCGTCGTTCACTGATCGGCCTGGGTTACTACGGCACAGCCACACCAGCCCTGATCCAGCGCCACGTCTTCGAAAATCCGGCCTGGTATACGGCCTATACGCCCTACCAGGCGGAGATTGCTCAGGGTCGTTTGGAGGCCCTTCTCAATTTCCAGACGCTCATCAGTGAACTGACCGGTCTGCCGATCGCCAATGCTTCCCTTTTGGATGAGGCAACGGCGGCGGCGGAGGCCATGAGCCTCAGCTTCGGCGTCTGTCGCCGCAACGAGGCCAATCGCTTTTTGGTGGATGACGCGGTGCTGCCGCAGACCTGGGCGGTTCTGCAGACCCGGGCCGAACCGCTGGGGATCACGTTGGAGCGGGTGCAGCCGGCAGAAGCTGCATTCGATCCCAGCGTTTTTGGGCTCTTGCTTCAGCTTCCGGGTGCGGATGGTCGGCTCTGGGATCCCACGGCCGTGATCGAGCGCGCCCATGAGGCCGGTGCTCTGGCCACGGTGGCCATTGACCCCCTGGCGCAGACATTGATCGCCCCCGTGGTTGCGTTCGGGGCTGATATCGCGGTCGGCAGTGCCCAGCGCTTCGGGGTGCCGATGGGGTTCGGCGGACCCCACGCCGCTTTCTTCGCCACGCGTGAGGCCTACAAGCGGCAGATCCCCGGCCGCCTCGTCGGGCAGTCCCGCGATGCGGAAGGGCAGCCGGCCCTGCGCCTGGCGCTGCAGACCCGCGAGCAGCACATCCGCCGCGACAAAGCCACCAGCAACATCTGCACGGCGCAGGTGCTGCTGGCTGTGATGGCCTCGTTCTACGCCGTTCACCACGGCCCTGATGGGTTGCAAGCCATCGCTCGCCGCATCAGTGGCCTGCGGCAGCAGCTTGAATCTGCTCTGCAAGCTCTCGGCTACACCGTTCCCAGTGGCGATCGGTTCGACACGGTCACCATCACGACGCCCCTTGCTCCTGCCGTTCATTGCGCCGCTGGCGAAGCCGGTTTCAACCTGCGGGTGCTGCCGGATGGCGCTGCTGTTGAGGCAGCGACGGGATTCGGCATCAGCCTCGATGAATGCACCGACACCGCGGAACTCACCCGCCTGGTGGCGGCACTGGCACAGGCCGCAGGACAGGCGGCCCCTGAACTCGCGGGCATCACCGACGCAGAACTGAAGGAGATTCCTCGGCGTTCAGCGCCTTGGCTGACCCAGACCGCGTTCCACCGCCATCGCAGTGAGACCGATCTCCTGCGTTACATCCAGCGCCTGGTGAGTAAGGACATCTCGCTTGTGCACGGGATGATCCCCCTGGGCAGCTGCACGATGAAGCTCAATGCGGCAGCGGAGTTGCTCCCTGTGAGCTGGCCGGCCTTCGGCGGTTTGCACCCCTTCGCTCCGGTGGAACAGACCAGGGGTTATCAACGGCTGGCTGCCGAGCTCGAATCCTGGTTGGCAGCTTTAACCGGTTTTGAAGCGGTATCGCTCCAACCCAATGCTGGGTCTCAGGGTGAATATGCAGGCCTCCTGGTGATCCGTGCCTGGCACCGCTCCCGTGGAGAGGCTCATCGCGATATCTGTCTGATTCCCACCAGTGCCCACGGCACCAACCCGGCCAGTGCCGTGATGGCTGGGCTCAAGGTTGTGGCGGTGGCTTGCGATGACGAAGGCAACATTGACCAGCTGGATCTTGCGGCGAAGGCCGAGACCCACGCCGACAATCTGGCGGCGCTGATGGTTACCTACCCCTCCACCCACGGAGTCTTTGAAACAGGGATCCGCAGCATCTGCGAGGTGGTGCATCGCCACGGCGGACAGGTGTATCTCGATGGCGCCAACCTCAACGCTCAGGTGGGCCTCTGTCGTCCCGGTGCCTTTGGGGCTGACGTCTGTCACCTCAATCTGCACAAGACCTTCTGCATCCCCCATGGCGGCGGTGGCCCCGGCGTGGGACCGATCGGGGTTGCAGCTCACCTGGCCCCCTTCCTGCCAGGGCATCCCCTGCAAACCA
>JAYKGZ010000088.1:0-5107 GCA_035284925.1 Cyanobacteriota bacterium
CTGCGGATGAGTGAGTTCGTGTTCGACATCGGCCAACCGGGCGTGGGTGCGCTGGCCAAGCAGATCTGGCGCGACCAGGCCCAGGAGATCAAGGCGATGGGGCAATGGCGCAAGGCCTGGTATCCCGAGGCGCCCGTCTATCCCGTGACCCTGAAGACCGGTGGCGATCCCAACAGCATCGAGAGCCTGCAGCGCCTGAGTGCGGCCCAGATTCAGGCGATGCAGATGATGGGCTCGACTCCCACGCGAGAGACCCGCGTCAGCTGGTTCCTGGAAGGCATGATCGCCCACCACGGCGGTGCCCTGGTGATGGCCCACGATGCGCTCAAGAAGAGCACCAATCCCACCATCCGGCGTCTTGCCCGCGACATCATCGTGGCCCAGCGGCGCGAAATCATCGAGCTGCGCCGCATGCTCAGGCATGACGGACTCAACAAACCCGAGTACCACCAGTTCGATGCCCTCTTCTCGTTCTGATCAACACCTGGGAGTGGCGGCGGTGGTGCTGTTCGTTGCGTTGACGCAACCCAACCAGGCCCTTGCCCACGCCAAGGGCCTCTACAAAACCCAGGCCGAGGCCGAGCAGCGTGCCAGGGAGCTGGGCTGCACGGGCACCCACCAGAACAATGGGCTGTGGATGCCTTGCAGCGGTGAAGCAATGCTGCACAAGGAGCTGAGGCAGGAGTGAGCCCAATGCCGCGAACTCTCAGCGCCCGGTTCCGCCGCACTCATCGCCTGGTGGTGCCCCTCGCCGCCGCGCCGCTGCTGTTGACAGCGTCCAGTGGCTCGCTCTACAGCCTGCTGCTGGAGCGAGGCATTGATGCTTTCTGGCTGCTCAAGATCCACACCGGCAAGTTCGGTCCGATCAACCTGCAGCCCTACTACTCGCTGCTGCTCGGGGTGCTCACCCTGGTGGTGATCGCTTCCGGGCTGGCCATGCTGCTGGCCGGCGGCCGGCGTGAACCACAGACCCCCGACCGGCAATCCCTGAAATGACAAGAGGCCTGGAACACCCTGGTGCTCCTGAACACGGCTCCGGTCCCTCAAGGCGGTGCCAGACCTGTGGCTGGTGTGCGGCGAGATCCGGCTGATGCCGAGCCTGGCTGAGATCCAGGAGATCGCTCCAGGCTCTAGAAGCAAGGAGGAGGCGCAAGCGCCCTAGCTCTAACCAAACAGATCAGGGTCAGCGAGCAATCAAGGCAGGCCGAACTGAAGCCCGCCCCAGCTCAGCCTGCTCGCGGCTGGGCCATTGCTTCGGTGGTTCCTGCTGCCCGACCCCGAGGTCAGTGCTGTCGCCGTTGTGCAGAGCCGCGAATAACTGGCCGCCGATGCCGGATCGGCTGAACCACCGGCCCTGGCGCTGTTGGGATCTGCAGTTGCTGGTCGGCCCAGTGGGCAGCGAGGGCCACCAGCAGGCTGTAGCGGTCGCCGTGAATCCGGAGCATGGCGTGAGCTGACAATGCAGGTCACCAGCCTGATCTAATCGGTTTGCTGCACCAGTGGAGAAGGTGACAACGCCGTGCAATCAAGGGCACAGGAGCGACCATCCGATGGTGCGGCTGCTGGCTGCGGGGAAGGCGCCGCCTTCTTTTGTCACCATCGTTGCCTCCAGGGTGAGCGCATCGACCTGATCTTCATTTCGATCTGGCGGGCACGGGCTTCCGGGCCCATCAGGTCCACGATCGAGCGGTCCACACACATCCCTCCCTCACCCGCAACACCCTGAAGCAGCGGTAGCGCGCGGTGCTGCTGGCCCGCATCGAAACGCTCAGGCGGGATCTGCTGGGCTGATGTCGCAGTGCGCAGTGGCGGAGCCACATGGCAGGGAGCGGATGTTGGTGGTCGACGATGAGCCGCGGATCCGCTGCCTGATCGGGACCCGCCTGCACGAACAGGCTGATCCTTGCAGCAAGGCTGCCTGCCGATTCGCCAGAAATTTGAGGCCACGTCGCCGGGTGGCAGGCCGCATCCTGGGGTTGGAACTGGGCGCCGACGATGACCTGATAAGCCGTTTGCGCTCACCGAATTGGAGGCGCGGAGTTATCTGCTGCCCCGAGCTCAGCAAAGTTCCCCGAGCCGATCAAGCTCACTGCCATGGAGTTCAGCCTGCTGGGACTGCCGGTGGGGAAGGCTGGGGAACCGATCTCGCGGATCAAGATCCTGGAGGCCATCTGGAGCGACACCCCCGATCGCCATGCCGACACCCGCGTCGTCGATGTGCAAGTGGCCCGGCTGGCCTCAGGCTCGAGCAGGGTCTCAAGAACCCAGAACTGATCCTCACGGCCCGCGGCCATCCCACTTCCCGGAGCGGTGCGGTGTCGTCCAACGCGCGCCGAGCTCTGGATCGCGGCACGCCCTTACAAGCGTTCACAGATCGAGGGCCGGCGGCTGCGCCCAGCCGCCTCACTTGTTTGCGTCCGCTGACCCATGGCCGTGGGGCCCGCGCTGCGCCTTGCGCCTCAGAACGATTGCGGTGCAGGAGGCTGAGCAGACCTGATCGGAACGGCGGTGATCCCGCGGGGTATCCATCTGCTGACAGAACGGCCCCTGACGGCGCTGGTCCTGGGATCCTTAAGGAATGTGAAGCCATGGCGCCATGACCTCTCCATCCACCAGGTCTTCCCTGCTCACCAAGACGGTGGCCCAGCTGCGCGAGCTGGCCCGCGACCTCGGCGTTCGGCGCTACACCCGCCTCGCCAAGGAGGAGCTGGCGGAGGTGCTGGCCCAGGTCCAAACGCAGGTGAGCACGCCCAGCGAACCCGCCAAGGCCAGCGGCGCGGTGCCTGTCTCCGAGTCGCCGAGTCAGGTGACCTTCCTGCCCCGAGACCCCCAGTGGGCCTATGTCTTCTGGTCGATCAACAGCGCTGACCGCGAGCGCGCCGTCGCCGCAGGCGCGATGCAACTCTGCCTGCGCGTGGCCGATGTGACCGGCCTGCCCCTGGGCACCAACCACCGTCATGCCTTGCAGGAGCTGGTAGTGCAGGCCGAAGCCAAGGAGTGGTATCTGCCTGTACCCCTCTGCGACCGCGACTATCGCGTCGAGCTCGGCTACCGCCTCGGCGGTGGTGGCTGGCTGTCGCTGGCGGTGTCATCGGTGGCACGGGTGCCGGCCGAGGGGCCCACTCCGGTGGTGGCGGATGCCTTTGTGCCGTTCTCGCTGGAGGGGCCGATCGCATCCGTCAGCCAGCCCGTCGTTGAGAGCGGTGGTGTGGAGCACGAACGCCTGTATCAGCTGTCTACCGCCGGCAGTACCCGCAGCCGCCGCATCGGTTCGGAGGTGCTGCATGAGCACGACTTCACACAGGATCAGGGAGGTCTGCTCAACGCTTCCGGTGCTGGTGTGTGGGCCAGCGGCCGCAACGAGTCGGGCAGCGGCCTGCTGCGCCAGCGCTCCTTCTGGCTGGTGGCTGATGCCGAACTGATCGTCTACGGCGCCACCGAGCCGAGCGCCAGCCTGTTCATCGGCGAGGAGCCGATCCCCCTGGAGGCCGATGGCACCTTCCGGGTGCACGTGCCCTTCCGCGATGGCGAGCAGCTCTATCCGATCCGGGCGGTAGCGGCCGATGCTGAGCAGGAGCGCGCGATCCGGCTGGAGTTCCAGCGCCGCACGCCGGAGGCGCGGGTGAACACGCGCGAGCAGGCCCAGCTGGCCTGGTTCTGAGACCCCGTTCGGGGATTGCCCCTGTTTGGGGGCATCCCCTCCGCTCTGGAGCGAGCAGACTGATCCCAACAGCAAACCGGAGGTCCGCCATGACGGACTTCAACACTTGCCTCGGCCGCACCTGCCTGAAGTGGAGCTCCGACGGCGAACTCACCTCTCTGGATCTTCTCCTGGTGCTGGAGCGCCTGGCCCAGGTGGATCAGGAAGTGTCGGCTCTGCGCACCGACAGCTCTGATTGCCAGCCATGTCCCTCGATCAGCTGAAGGCCTTTCTTGCTCAGATGCAGGATGACCCGGGCCTGCGTCAGGCCGTGCAGGCTGCAGCCACCGCCGACGACGTGGCCCAGCTCGCCGGAACGCTCGGCTACGAGTTCTCCGGTGATGAGCTGCTGCGGCTGTCGGGCCAGAAGGTGGGCCGGGTCACGGTGACCAAGCAGGACATTCCGGGGGAATACAACTGAGCCGGAACCAGGTTGCAGTCCCGCAGGGTTGAAAGTCCCTCGGCTGCTGCGTTGCATCAGCTCCAGGAGTTGCTGCAGGGCGATCCCGCCTTTGCCCAGGCCCTGCGTGCCACCGAGTCCACAGAGGCGGCGGCACCCTCGTGCGTGGTGGCCTGCCCACCTGGAGGGGATGAGGTTGAGCTGGAGCGATCGTGGCTGACTCCGCTCTGGAGTCGGTCATGGTCCACGGCAAGCCGCCGCCCCCAGTTGGCCCCATGCCTCAGCCGGATTGCACGGGCACCTCCTGGGATCTGTTGACGTTCAGGCCTGGGGTGCTGCTCTCCGGCAGGGCCTGAATCAACTGGCTTGCAAATCTGGGTCCAGACAGAGCGGCTATGGAGCGACTCGCACCTCATTGCCGCTGCTTCCAGTGATCAGGCGCTGGTTCCAGCACACTGTTTTCAGCAACCTGCCTGCGATGCACGCTGC
Source organism: Cyanobacteriota bacterium (assembly GCA_035284925.1). Classification (GTDB taxonomy): domain Bacteria; phylum Cyanobacteriota; class Cyanobacteriia; order PCC-6307; family Cyanobiaceae; genus UBA5018. The sequence goes on from JAYKGZ010000088.1 coordinate 4,590, forward strand.
ACCGGTGACCACCGGCCCGATGGCCAAGGATCCGATCTGCGGCATGGTCGTACCTACAGCCACGGCCCTGTCGGCCCAGCGGGGCAGCCGCACCTACTACTTCTGCAGCCAGGGCTGCCGGCAGACCTTCCTGGCCCCGGAGCAGGAGCTGCGGCGGATGCGGCGTCGCGTTGGCATTGCCCTCTCCGGTGTGCTGGCCCTGGCCGTGTTGCGGGCTGCTGCCTTCATTGCCTTGGCCGCTGGCGTCAGCCTGCTGAGCTGGGCGCCCGTTGCCCAACTCCCCTGGCTCACCTGGGGGGTTTGGCTCTTCCTGTTGGCCACTCCCGTGCAGCTGATCGGCGGCTGGGGCTTCTACACCGGTGCCTGGGCAGCTCTGAGGCGCCGGGCCCTGAACATGGATGTGCTGATCGCGCTGGGCACCTCGGTGGCCTACCTCTACAGCGTGGTGGTGGTGTTTGCGCCGCAGCTCCTGCCGGTCGGCATCGATGAGCGTGGGGTGTACTTCGAGGTGTCGGCGG
>JAYKGZ010000089.1:0-21140 GCA_035284925.1 Cyanobacteriota bacterium
GACGGGCTTGGCCGTGCTGACCGGGTGGATAAGACCGCTTGGCGGACTTACGGGTGAGACCTGGGAGGTCTCCCAAGCGCCGCGTGATCCTCAGGCGAGGGCCGCGGTAGCGAGACATAGAAACAGATGGGCGCGGATGACAAATGGAGCCACAAGGCCGAGGATGCTGGGAATGCTCCCAGGCAACCGGTCCTTGCAGCGCCAACGTTCTATCCTATCTGTTGGGCCTCCATCCCTGGGTCTGGCTCCTGTTCCCAAGCCCGATTCCGCCGCTTCGGGTCCCACGGCGGTGTTGGCCTGGCTGCTGCTGACCCTAATCAGTGGCTACCAGCGCTGGCTTTCCCCACTTCTGGGTCCACGCTGTCGCTTCATTCCAAGCTGCAGTGCCTACGGACTTGAGGCAATCTGTCGCCATGGCCCCTGGCGGGGGAGCTGGCTCACCATCAAGCGGCTGCTGCGCTGCCACCCATTCACACCCTGCGGCTGCGATCCCGTGCCGGAATGAATCCATGCGCCTGATGCTGTTCACGCGCCAGGGCTGCTGCCTGTGCGAAGGACTGGAGGACAAACTGCGGGCGCTGGAGCCGCCTCCATCCCTTGACATCCGTGATGTGGATGCCGATCCGGCCCTCGCCGCCCGCTATGGACTGGAGGTGCCCGTGCTGGCCATTGCGGCCGATGGGCCGGCCCCAGGCGGCTGGAGGGAACTGCCGCGGGTGCCGCCCAGGCTGGCCGGAGAGGGCCTTTGGATTTGGTTGAGGAAGAACAGGGGCATTCCTCCCTCCGCTTAGAAAGACGTCAATTACTCCCGGCGGGCCATGACCCAGCTGCTGCATCCCCTTCTACGCCGTGTGGGTCTGGAGCCCCCCGAAGCCGTTCCCAACGTGGATGTGAAGCAGGTCAGCTGCGATTCCAGGCGCCAGGGCCCCGGCAGCCTGTTCGTGGGCCTGCCGGGCAGCAGCGTCGACGGTGGCAGCTTCTGGCGGGAGGCCCTGGCCGCCGGTGCCGTGGCGGCTGTGGTGGGAGAGGAGGCCGCTGCAGCCCAACCACCGGCTGTCGGTGATCCGGTGATCGTGGTGCCGGCGCCGGTGGCCCGCTGGGCTGGGCTGCTGGCCGCTGAATTCTGGCAGCACCCCAGCCAGCGGCTGGCCCTGATCGGAGTCACCGGCACCAACGGCAAAACCACCACCACTCATCTGATCGAGCACCTGGCCGCCAGGACCGGCCATCCCTCAGCCCTGTTCGGAACCCTGGTGAACCGCTGGCCCGGCCAGAGCGTGACCGCCCAGCACACCACGGCTTTCGCCGACCTGCTGCAGGCCCAGCTGGCCGAGGCGGCTGCGGCAGGGGCCCAGATCGCGGCCATGGAGGTGAGCTCCCATGCCCTGGATCAACAGCGGGTTGCCGGCTGCCGCTTTGCCGCAGCCGTGTTCACCAACCTCACCCAGGACCACCTCGACTATCACCCATCGATGGAGGCCTATTTCAACGCCAAGGCGTCGCTGTTCGCGGAACCGCTCCTCGCCGGGGGCGCCGTGGTGAATGTGGACGACCCCTGGGGCTTGACCCTGGCCGAGCGACTGAGCCAGCACTCCAGCGCTCCCTGCTGGCGGAGTTCCCTCAGTGCCGGTGAGGGCGAAGCCGAACTGAGGGTGGCCGATCTGGACCTCGGACCCACGGGCATGGGAGGAACCCTGATCACGCCGCTGGGCCATGGGCCGTTCCACTCGCCGCTGGTGGGGCGGTTCAACCTGATGAACCTGCTGCAGGCCGTGGGGGTGCTGGCCCTGCACGGCCTGCCCCTGCCCCTGTTGCTGGAGGCTCTGGAAGACTTCCGCGGCGTACCCGGCCGGATGGAGCGGGTGAGCATCGGCCAGGCAGGCGATCTGCCCTCAGTGTTGGTGGACTACGCCCATACACCCGACGGGCTGCGCAGTGCTCTGGCGGCAGCGCGGCCCTTCACCAGCGGTCGGCTGATCTGTGTGTTCGGATGCGGCGGCGACCGCGACCGCAGCAAACGGCCTCTGATGGGCGCCATCGCCGCCGAACTGGCGGATGCGGTGGTGGTGACCTCCGACAACCCACGCACGGAGGATCCCCAGCAAATCCTCAGGGATGTGGAAGCCGGCATTCCCTCCGGAACGGTGCTGCAGGTGGAGGCCGATCGGGCCGTGGCGATCGCCACGGCCATCGGCTCAGCTGAGCCCCCCGACCTGGTGCTGATCGCCGGCAAGGGCCACGAGGATTACCAGATCCTGGGAACCACCAAGATTCACTTCGACGACCGCGAAGAAGCGGAAAAGGCCCTGCGCAGCCGACTTCGCTCCCCTTGCAGTTCGTGACGGCCAGCAGACAGCTCTGATTGGAATCCATACGTTGCGACTGTCCGTAGACAGCTCATGTCGCAAAGCGTTCCTCTCTCCAAGAAGTTCCTCGCGGAACTGTTCGGCACCTTCTGGCTCGTACTCGGTGGCTGCGGCAGTGCCGCCATCGCCGCCAATTTCCCTTATCTGATCGGCTCCGACATCGCTCCCGGTAATCCCTTCGGCCTGGGGTTCCTTGGCGTGGCCCTGGCCTTCGGCCTCACCGTGGTCACGATGGCCTATGCCATCGGACACATCTCCGGTTGCCACCTCAATCCGGCGGTGAGCTTCGGGCTCTGGGCCAGCGGCCGCTTGCGGGGGTCTGAGCTGCTGCCTTACATCGTGGCCCAGGTGATCGGTGGCGCGCTGGCCGGTGGTTTCATCAAGCTCGTCGTGGCCGGTGGGCCGGCCTTCTCCCTGGTGATGGGAGGAAGCAATCCCCTGGCCACCAATGGCTACGGCATCCATTCCCCTGGTGGATACGGCCTTGGGGCGGCGCTGATCGTGGAGCTGGTGCTCACCTTCTTCTTCCTGCTCGTGATCATCGGGGCCACCGACAGGCTGGCTCCAGCGGGATTCGGTGGACTGGCCATCGGCCTCACCCTGGCCCTGATCCACATGATCAGCATTCCGGTCACCAACACATCGGTGAACCCGGCGCGCAGCACAGGCGTGGCCCTCTGGGTGGGTGGTGATGCCGTCGGCCAGCTCTGGCTGTTCTGGCTGGCGCCGATCGTCGGTGCCCTGATTGCCGGCTGGGTCTACCGCAGCATCTGGGAAACGGCTGAGTCCTGAGGCCCCACCAGCCTGCGCAGCGCCTCCAGCAGCTGATCCAGCTCCGAGGGTGTGGTGGTGAGGTGGGTGCAGGCCCGAAGGCAAGGGGGGGCCTCCAGGGTGCGCAGCCAGATGCGCTGCTTGCCCAGGCTCTTCACTACGCCCTCCGGGTTGGTGCCCACAGTGAAGCTCACCAGCCCGGCGGGCGGTGGCACCTCCAACAGGGTGCGGATCTGGGGAATGGTGCGCAGGCCCTCCCACAGCCTGCCGCTCAACCGGCGGATCAGCCCCAGCCGCTGCTCGGAGCTGCCTTCGGCCTCCAGCAGCTGCAGCGAGCAAGCCAACCCGGCCATCAACGGGATGCAGGAGGTGGCCACTTCAAAACGACGCGCGTCAGCATGAAACCCAGCGGCGGCATCGCTCTCGTGGCCCAGGCTGCGCCAGCCGATCAGGGTGGGCCGGGCCTGCTCAAGCAGCCTCGGCGAGAGGGCCACCACCCCCAGGCCCTCCGGGCCGCAACACCACTTGTGACCGGTGCAGGCGTAGATGTCTGAGGCGCTGGCGGCGTCGGCCACCGGGATGCTGCCCAGGCTCTGGGCCCCGTCCACCAGCAGCCAGGGCTGGTTGCGGTGATCGCTGAGCTGGCTGGCCACCGCGGCGATGGGCATCAGCTGGCCGGTGTTCCAGAGCAGGTGGGAAAGCACCACCAACCGGGTGCGGGGCTGCAGGGCAGCCGCCAGCCTGTCCTGCACGGCCACGGCGGCCTGTTCCACCGATCCCCGCAGGTCGGCCACGGCCAGAGCATCGATCACCAGGTGCTGGCGCTGGGCCAGCTCCCGGCAGGCCGCCACAACACCGGGATGCTCACAGTCGCTGAGCAGCAGCCGATCACCGGGCTGCCAGGGCAGCCCCCACAGCGGCAGCACGCAACCACTGGTCACGTTCTCCGTGAAGGCCAGCCTCCCGGTGCTCACCCCCAACCAGCGGGACAGCGCCGATCGAAGCTGCTGGGAGGTGTTTTCGATGTGGGGCCAGACCGCTCCACTGAAGGGGCCCAGCTCCTGGATCCGCTGCCAGCAGGCCACCATCGCCTCCAGGCTCGGCTGGGGCAGGGGCCCCTGGCCTCCATAGTTGAAGTAGGTCTTGTCGGAAAGGGCTGGACAGAGAGTCCGCAGGGTCGCTCCAGTGTGTTGTGGGGTCACCAGATCGGGAATTCGGGGAGCAGTTGGCTCAGTTCTCGGTTGGGTTCGCGGTAGTAGTCGGCCAGGTGTGCGATCACCTCATCCGGCACGGTGTATGTCTGCTGGCCCACATTGAGCGGCTTCGAGCTGGCCTTGAGCGGCACCGGATCCAGGCCGAAGAAGCGCTGCACCTGCTCGTAGATCGTGGCGGGATCGGCGAAGAAGGTCTCGCTCTTGATCACCAGCAGCTGGGAGCGGTCGTAGTGCTGCAGAAAGCGCTTGATCTGTTGGGCGTAAAGCCCCCGGCATTTGTAGTGGTTGGGATTCTTCGGGTTGCTGCCGGTGTCGCTGAGCATGGCCTCGGAGAGCGTTCGCTCCTCCCTGCCATGGCGCACGTTATGGCCGTATTGCGAGATGGCCCGCTTGATCGGATCCCGCAGCATCACCACCAGCCGGGCATCGGGAATCATGGCCTGCATACGCGGCGCCACGCTCTCGGCTCGATAGAGATACGACGGCGTTGCCTCGATCACGCAGCGGGCACCGAGCAGGGTTTCCAGGATCGGGAAATGACTGCGGTACCAGGCCTCCCCTTTATCGAACTGCTCGTCGAAGAAGTGGATCGCCTTCACCGAGGAGAAGGCCACACCGGGGCGGTCCCGCAGCCAGGCGTTTAGGCTGGTGGTGCCGCACTTCATACCGCCGATGATCACCGCATTGGGCAGCGGCCGCAGCGGTGCGGTGAGCCAGTAGTAGGGATACAAGCCCCTGCGGAGTGTTTCTCTGAGGCTGGTGCTGAGCAATCAGAGCACCTGACCCACCATCACGGCCGCGACGGCGGAGAACAGGGTGATGCCAAGAGCCGTCAGGGGGTTCTGCCCCTGGGCCACGGCAAAGCTGGTCACAACTCCGGCACCGATGCAGGCCACAGCGAGCTGGGTGACCAGTTCGCTGCGCGGCTGGGGGGTAGGGCTGGGGATCACGGGCGGGTGCCGGAGGCTGGCCATGACGGTAAGGACCCTGTGAAAGGCTGTCAGCGACGGACAGCGCCCTCGTTACCTGAAGCTGCAGTTCGTTACTCAGCGCAATCTTGGCCCAGTCGGCGGGCCCCGGCACTGGCGGTTCGCGCCCGACCGGTACTGGCCCACTGCTGAAGTTGCTCTAGCTGCTCACGGGCCGTTCGCGAGAGCGGAACAACCTGGCTGGCAGCGGCGATCAGATCCGCTTCCCCGAAGTCGCGATGTTCGGCGTAGGCCAGATGCATGGCCTCGATCACGGTCTGCTCCAGCTCGGCACCGGAGAACCCCTCCGTGCGATCCACCAGCACCTCCAGCGGGATCCGGTGACCGGGCCGCCGTCGCCTGAGCTGAAGATCCAGGATCGAACCCCGCTCTGCGGCACTGGGCAAATCGAGCAGGAAGATCTCGTCAAACCGCCCCTTGCGCAACAATTCAGCCGGCAGGCGCTCCACGCCATTGGCCGTGGCCACCACGAACACGGCGCTGGTCTTTTCCGCCATCCAGGTGAGCACACTCGCAAGAACCCGCTGGCTGGTCCCCCCATCGCTGCGTCCATCCCCACGGCCCGCCAGACCGAACCCCTTGTCGATCTCATCGATCCAGAGCACGCAGGGAGCCATCGCCTCGGCCCGCTGAATCATCTCGCGGGTGCGCGCCTCGCTAGCCCCCACCAGTCCGGCGAACAGCCGCCCCACATCGAGCCGCAACAGCGGCATGCTCCAGCTGTGGGCGATGGCCTTGGCGGTGAGACTCTTCCCCGTTCCCTGGGGCCCCACCAGCAGCACACCGCGGGGCAAAGGCAGTCCATAGCGGCGGGCGTCGTCACTGAAGGCCATCCGGCGTTGCTCCAACCAGTGCTTGAGGGCATCCAGGCCGCCGATATCCGCCGGCGTGGCCTCGCTGGGGCAGTACTCCAGGAGTTCGCTGCGAGCGATCGCCGCCCGCTTCTCCTCCAGCACTTCCGCCAAGTCGGTTTCGCTGAGTTCTCCGCGACGGGCCAGAGCCCGGGCGGCAATGGCCCGCACCCGCTGTTCACTGAGGCCATGGCAAGCGGCGGTGAGCTCTTCGAGCACCCCAGGCTCCAGGCTCTGCCCCGTGGCCTTGGCGATGGAACCGAGCAGCTCGCGGATCTCCAGCGCCTCGGGAAGCGGCAGATCCAGCTGGGTCACGGCATCCTCCAGTTCCAACGGCAGGCGCCAGTCGGGCGCGCTGATCACCAGAGTGTGCGGCCGGCTCGGCAGCTGCTGGGCCAGGTTGCGCAGGCGCCGGCAGATCCCGGCGTCATCGCCATAACGATGGAAGTCGCGCAGCAGCAGGATCGCCCCCTGATCGGCCGGTACGGGATCGAGGCAGCCCAGGGCCGCCATCGGATTACGGGCGGCCTCACCGGCCCGGTTGGGAGCACCGCTGAGGCCGTCAATGAAATCCCACCGCAACAACTGCCGACCACCAAGCCGCTGGGCCACCTGCTCCAGCAGCATTTCCACCCGCTGTTCCTCGAGGCTGCGGATCCACACAATCGGCGCCCGTGAGCGGATCAGCAGATCCAGCTGCTCCAGCCAGGTGGCACTCATCGGCGGCGCCTCATGGCTTCAGAGCCTTGAGGGCTGCCCAGCGCGGATCACCCAGCTCTGATTCGCTGCTCCAGGTGCCGGGCCCGGGGCAGTCGCTGCCGCAGCGGTTCACCAGCGGCAGCTGCAGGCTCAGCTGCTCGTACACCCAGTGGGCAGGGTCGAAGCTGCCGGCTGGATCCACGGTTTCGGTGAACTCATCGGGCTGAAGCTGGAGTTCGTGGAGATCTTCGAGACCCGCATTGCCGGCCTCTTCACCCAACCTCAACAGCTCATGGGTGCGGAAGGCCAGAGGATGGTTGAAAGGCTGCAGACAGCGATCGCAGCAGAGGGTCACGATCGTGCTGGCCTCCCCATCCAGCTCGAGAAGCTGGCCTCGATGAAGGGCCCGCAGCCGGCCACGGACGGGGGTGAGGCTCTCCAGGCTGGGAAGGTGCTGGTCGAGCCACCATTCCCGACCCTGGGCCAGCGGCCTGAGCTCCTGGATCAGAACCGGTTTCAGCGGGTCCGCCATGGGACTGCCTAGGGCTTTCCCTTGGGCTCGAAGGGAAGCCGGTCGGACGACCGGCCTGCGGTGGCGGTGGCGGTCACCGTCTGCTGGGCCAGCTGTTGATCGAGGATCTGCTGGAGGTTGTCGGGCAGGGCCTCACGGCTGAGCAGGAAGGTCTGCAGGGCCTGGAACACATTGGCCACCACCATGTAAAGAAGCACCCCGGCCGGCAGGGGGAAAAACAGGAACATGGCTGTGATCATCACAGGGGTGATCTTGTTCGCCGTCGATTGCTGGGGGTTCGGGGGCATACCGATACCCGAGAGGATCTGAGAAACGAACAGGCTGGCTCCGAAGCCCCCCACCAGAATCGCCACATCCCAGTTCACGGACCCGTCGGTGAGGAAGCCCACCTGACCGAGCGCCTTGATGAACAGGAAGCCGCTGCGAGCCGCCAGGCCCGGGATCTTGGCCTCCACGGTGGCATCACCCGCCGCCAGGGCCGTGATCGTTCCATCGGCATCCACGCGGACAATCCCATCCCCCTTGGTGACGCTCCAGCTGGGCTGGAAGGTCTCTCCGTTCTCCACACCGGCGATCACGGAAGCGAAGCTGGTCCCGTCCTTGGTGTGAAGACTCACCTTGGCCGAGTCGCCAACCCCGAGTTTCGTGCCCAGATCAAGGCTCGCAATCACTGGAACGTGCTGGGTTTCGCTCACGAAGATCGAGTGACTGGGGCTGTTGAACGGCTTGGGTTCAACAGCCGCGATCTGATCCGCCGGCAACACCTTGAGGTTGAGGGTGTAAGGCACGTCGGCGAAGGGTGAGCCCCGCAGGGTGGCAAACAGGGCAAACAGGATCGGCATCTGCACCAGCAGGGGCAGGCAGCCGGCCAGGGGGCTGCCGAACTCCTGCATCAGCTTGCCCAGCTCCTCCTGTTGCTTCTGAGGGTTGTTGGCATAGCGACTCTTGATTTCAGCCTGGCGCTTCTGCATCACAGGCTGGGCGATTCGCATGCGCCGGGCGTTCCGGATCGATCCGGCGCTGAGCGGGAACAGCGCCAGCCGGATCACCACGGTGAGGGCGATGATCGCCAGGCCGTAGCTGGGCACCAACCCATAGAAAAAATCGAGGATCGGGAGCAGCAGGTTGTCGGAGATGTAGCCGATCACGGCAGAGAGATTCCGGAAGGGAGGGTTGGGAGGTTGACTGTCCCTCAGGGGTTCCAGTGTGCCCGAGGGTCAGCCGGGTTGGAGGTCAGGCCGCCATGCCCTTGGCGGCAGGGGCGCTCCTGCTGCTGCCGCGCCGTTCCTCGATGTAGGCCTCGAATTCGCGGAAACGAGGAACGGAGCGCATTTCCAGCCTGGAACCGTCGTTGAGCACCAGCACCATGTCACCCCAGGCTCCGAAACCGCGCGGCACGCTGCGAACCTCCCGGATCTGGCTGTAGACCACCTGGGTGCGGTCGCGGCCCAGCCAGCCGCCATTGACCTCCACACGACGGCTGGTGATCCGGAACCGGAGCCAGAGGGCGCGCACCAAAGCCGCCACCAGAAACGGGATACCGATCAGGGTGAGCCCGAAGAGCAGATTCAGAATCAGATCCCCGCGGGCCGGCCCCCCCTCGTAGAAGACCGTTTCCTGGATCTCCGCCTTGGAACGATTGGTTGGGTCACTCATGCGGTAAGGCCTGCCTGCTTGAGAAGTTGGCTGCATTCTCCCAGCAGAACAGTGGGGGAGAGGTCGCAGCTGCCGGGTTTGAAGCTGATCAGCAGCCAGCGGCCACCGGGGTGGCGGCTGCCCTGAAGCTCGGAGAGCAGGTGGTTGTGAACCAGACGACGCAGGCGATTGCGCTGCACCGCACGTTTGTGAACCTTGCTGCTCACCACCACACCGCAGCGCCAGGGGCTCGCCGGATGGCTGGCCTGCTCAGGAGGGAGCAGGCTGGGGATCGCCTCAAGGCAGCGCAACACCAGAAATTCACCATGATGGCGGCGACCTGACCGATAAAGGCGGTCAAACACCCGGCGACCCTTGAGGCGGTGGCATCGGGGCAGGGCCAAGCCAGGCTGACCCTCAGACCGCCAGACGGGCACGGCCGCGGCTGCGGCGCGAGCGGATCACCCTTCGACCGGTGTGGCTGCGCATCCGCACCCGGAATCCAGAGACCCGCTTGCGTTTGCGGCTAGTTCCTTCCAGGGTTCGCTTGGTCATGGTGTCAGCGCTCCTCGCGTCGGGTCTTCAACTTCCAGCCAGTCAACTTATCAGCCCAGCTTCGGGCTGCCGGAGTGGGGATCAGGGTTCGATCTGGATCAACCAGCTGCCGAGGTAGCCGGAAATCGGCACATCGCCCGGTGCCTGAGCCATCGCATTGAACTGGTACATCCCGATGCTGAACGGGTTAAACAGGGTGATGTACACACCGATGGTGCCCTGATCAGGCACCGGAGTATCGGGGAAGATGTCAATCGCCTTGCCATTGGCGGCGATCTCCACGGTGGCGGGAATCACTTCCTGACACTGGGTGCGAGCCAGCATCCCGCCCTCTTTCATCTTGCAGAGCTTCACCCGTGACGGCTCAATCTTGGCGTCGAAATAACTGGGCACCGTGATCGAGAGCTTCATGATCGCGGTCTTGCGATCCTTCGGCCGCAGGATCAGGTAGTACTCCGAGCGACGCAGCCGCTGGGTATCGGTCATGAAGAAGTAGAGCTTCCGGTAGTCCTTGGTGTTGTCCCACCGGAACTCCATCAGGCCCGGGGTGCCCTGGGCCACGGCTCGCCCCCCCGGCGACCCGGGAAGCAAGGCCGAGAACAACGGAGCAGCAGCCATCCCGGCGGCCGCCACAGCCCCAACCGTGAGCGCCAGGCGATGGTGGCGGAACCGCCTGAGGCGACTGGATATGGCCTGAAGCCTGGGAAATCCCATGCGCCGTGATTGAACAAGCTGGAATTCATTCTCGGCGTCGGGGCGAGGGCTCCGGCAGGGCAGGGCCGGCCGGGGATGTGGTTGGCACAGTCCGACGGCCTGGAGGAACGGAATTCAGAGGGCGCGATCGGGACGAAGCAGCGCCGCCCCCCGCAGGTAGGGATGAACCGGCTCACGATCAGGCTCCAGCCAGGCGTGGGCCAACAGGCGGATGCAGCGGGGCAGATCCCCGGCCACCGCCATCTGCTGGCAATCCAGCAGGGCCACCTGGTCCCAGCCGCTGCGCTGACGCGCTGACGCCGCAGGGAAACAGGCATCCAGGTCGGTGGTCACTGTGAAGGTGACCGAGATCACCCGCTCTCCGGCCAGGGCATTGCGTTCCATGAGTGCATCCACCAGCTCCGCCACGGCGTCATGGATCGCTTCCACCGTGTTGGCGGTGGCCGTCGTCGCACCGCGCAGGGCCCTGAGGATGAGGCCTTCGGCCATGACCTGACTCATGGGCGGTACAACCAGAGGGGCTGACCGCTCCAGGCCAGCTCCAGGCTGATGGCCTGGGAAAGGTTCTGCAGAAGGGCCCGGCCCGGGATCAGACCGAACAGCGGTCGGGGGGGAGACCCGAAGGTGATCGGCCTGATCTTCTCAGGATCCAGGCCCGCCAGTTCCGCCGCCAGACACCGGGCCCGCTCCTCATCGCCCAGTTCATCCACCAGACCCAGATCCCTGGCCTGGGCTCCACTGAACACCCGGCCATCGGCAAACTCCCGCACCGTCTGTTCACTCATCCCGCGACCCTCGGCCACCGCCTGCACGAACTGGCTGTAGCTCGAGTCGATCAGGCTCTGCAGCAGCTCCCTCTCCGGTCCGGTGAGGGCCCGATCCGGCGAGAGGATGTCCTTGTACAGACCACTCTTGACGGTTTCAAACTGGATGCCGATGCGCTCCAACAGACGGGAGACGTTGCTGCCCCTCAGAATCACCCCGATCGAACCGGTGATCGTGCCTGGATTGGCCACGATCTTCTCCGCGGCCACGCCCACATAGACCCCTCCGGAAGCGGAGATGTTGCCGAAACTGGCCACAACCCGACAGCCCTTGCCGCGCAGTCGGGAGAGGGCGGAATGAATCTCCTGGCTGTCGCCCACGGTGCCGCCCGGGCTGTCGATCCGGAGCAGCAGGGCCGGACACTCCCGTTCCTCCACCTGCTTCAGGGCCTTGAGAACCCGGGTGCGTGTCGGTCCGGCGATCGGACCTTCGATGGCGATCCGTGCGAGGGTGCGGCGTTGCTTACGGCGCCAGGGCCAAACCATCAGAAGGGTATGCAGTGGCTGGATCTTAAAAAGACACTCCGGCCCACCACAGCGCCGCTGGCCATGGTGTTGCCCTTTGCCCTGTGGGGCACGGCGATGGCTGCGATGAAACCGTTGCTGCTGGCAGGGTCACCCCTCCATGTGGCGACCCTGCGACTGCTTCCGGCTGGGGTGGCCCTGCTGCTGGCCTCCCTGGCCCTGGGACGCTCCACTCAGGTCGACCCGGCCGACCGTGGCTGGCTGGTCTGCTTCGCCCTGGTGGATGGAACGCTGTTCCAGTGGCTGCTCACCAACGGCCTGGGGCAGACCGGTGCCGGGCTCGGATCGGTGCTGATCGACTCCCAGCCGCTGATGGTGGCCCTGCTGGCACGCACCCTGTTCGGCGAAGCGATCAATCCGGTGGGCTGGACAGGCCTGCTGCTGGGTCTGCTCGGCATCCTCTGCCTTGGACTGCCCGGGGAAGTGCTGAGCCATTGGTGGCTGCAGGCTCCTTCCGCCCCCGGCGTGCAGGCCTGGAGCCATGGTGAACTCTGGATGCTCGGGGCGGCGGCAGCGATGGCCGTGGGCACCGTGCTCAGCCGCTACGCCAGCCGCCGCAGCGATCCGGTGGCCATCACCGCCTGGCACATGCTGATCGGATCGGTGCCGTTGCTGGCGGGGTTGCTGCTTCAGGCCGCCGGAATGATGGGAGAGCCGGCGCCGCTCTGGCCTGCCTGGAATGGCCTTGAGTGGGGGTTGGCCGCCTATGCCGCCCTGCTTGGCAGCGCCCTGGCCTATGGCCTCTTCTTTCTGTTCGCCAACAGCGGAGACCTCACCGGATTCACAGCACTCACCTTCCTCACCCCGGTCTTTGCCCTGCTCTGCGGAGTACTGCTTCTGAATGAACAGCTGCGTCCGCTCCAATGGTTGGGGGCGGTCCTGGCCCTTGTTTCGGTGTTGCTGATCAACCGGCGCACGGCGATCTGGGAGGGAGATCCGCCGCTCGGACTCAATCTGGAAGAGGGCCGGCCATGAAGCTGCTGGTGGTGAGCACCCCGGTGGGTCGGCTGGGCAGCGGCCGCGGCGGCGGGGTGGAGCTCACCCTGATCAATGCGGTGGCTGGATTGCTGGAGCGGGGCCACGCCATCACCGTTCTGGCTGCGGAAGGATCCCGGCTGCCCGCCGACTGCACTGGGGCGGAGCTCTGGTGCGAGCCCGGAGTGGATCAGCCCAGCTGGCAGCACCAGCGCCGCGATGCTGCGGTGGCGATCCCGGCCGATGCCCTTCTGAGCCGGCTCTGGCGCCGCGCCCTCAGCCAGCAGGATCGCTTCGACTGCCTGCTCAACCTCGCCTACGACTGGCTGCCCCTGTGGCTGACCCCCCACACCAGCAGACCGCTGGCCCATCTGATCAGCATGGGCTCGGTGGGGGACGCGATGGATGGTGTGATCGCCGAGATCGCGGCCAGCCATCCGAATCAGCTCGCCTTTCACACCGCGGCCCAGGCCGCCGACTTTGCCCTCCACCTGCCACCGATCCTGGTGGGCAATGGCTTTGACCCGACGGCCTACCGGTTCAATCCCCATCCCGAGCAGCTGCTGGGCTGGGCTGGACGGGTGGCCCCCGAGAAAGGCCTCGAGGATGCGGCCGCTGTGGCGGCGCGGATGGGATGGCCCCTGGCGGTCTGGGGTCTGCGTGAGGACAGCCGCTACGCCGAGCGGGTCGAGGCCGCCGTGCCCCCCGGCACGATCCAGTGGCGCGGTTTCCTGCCAACCCCGGAGCTGCAGGCCGCCCTTGGATCCTGTGCCGCTCTGCTCAACACGCCCAAATGGAACGAGGCCTACGGCAACGTGGTGGTGGAAGCCATGGCCTGCGGTGTCCCGGTTGCGGCCTATGCCCGGGGCGGGCCGGGAGAGCTGGTTGAGGAGGGGATCAATGGCGCCCTGGCCGAGCCTGGAAACCTCGAGGCTCTGGAGGCTGCCACCCACCGGGCCCTGAAGACACCACGGGCAGGCTGCCGGGCCTGGATGGAGCAGCACGGCTCGCGCCAGGCCTTCAGCAGCAGGCTCGAGCGTTGGCTTGAAACCCTCATCCGAGAGCGTTGAGCTCGTCGCGCCGGCAGAAGCCGCAATACCCCCAGAGGGCCACCTCCCCGGCGGGGGCCGGGCAGCCGCAGCGGGGACACGCTCCCATCCCGTGCACGTCGACACGGCTGGGATGCTGCCGCCAGATCTGCCACTCCTCGTCACTGCCCGGGGAAGGCAGGTCGGGAGCATGGTGCCGCTCCATCCGCAGATCGCGCAGGGCAAAGCCTGCAGCCCGAAGGGCGCCCATGAGCTGGTGACGGTTGTACTGGAGAGCCTGCAACCAGGGGCCCGGGGCCGCTCCCACCGTGAGAACGCCCCCCTGAAGCCGCAGCGGCCGGCAATGGGGAGCCAGCTGTTCACCCACCAGCTTCGGCCAGGCCCGCCAGAGGGCGGCCAGACTGCCGTCACGCCGCCAGTCACGCTGCAGGCCACCCAGGCAGCTCGAGAGGGCCTCCAGGGGCGGGCGGGCCGCCGGCACCAACACGGTCACACTCCCCTGTCGCCGGCTGGTGTTGCCGTCTCCCGCACGGGTGGGACCACGGGAGGATGGGGCCATGGACAGACCCTACCCACGGGACGGCCATCCCACTGTTCAGCGATGGCTGAAGAATCTGGCGCGGCTGGCTAGTCTCAGTCCCTGCCCCAGCTGGGATTCATGGGCTTCTTCGATCGCCTCGGCCGCCTGATTCGTGCTAACGCCAATGCGGCTGTCGGCAGCCTGGAGGATCCCGCCAAGATCCTCGACCAGTCGGTGGCGGACATGCAGTCCGATCTGGTGAAACTTCGCCAGGCCGTCGCCACGGCGATCGCCAGCCAGAAGCGGATCCAGAACCAGGCCGAACAGGCCGAGACCCAGTCGCGCACCTGGTACGAAAGGGCGGAACTGGCCCTGAAAAAGGGGGAGGAGGATCTGGCACGGGAGGCCCTGGCCCGCCGCAAGACCTGTCAGGACACCGCCACAGCCCTCAACACCCAGCTGCAGAGCCAGGCCGGCCAGGTGGAGTCGCTCAAGAAGAGCCTGGTGCAGCTGGAATCGAAGATCGCCGAGGCCAAGACCAAGAAGGACATGCTCAAGGCAAGGGCCCAGGCGGCCCAGGCCCAGGAGCAGCTCCAGAGCGCGGTGGGCAATCTCGGCACCAACTCCGCCATGGCCGCCTTCGACAGGATGGAGGAGAAGGTTCAGAGCCTGGAAGCCCGCAGTCAGGCGGCGGCCGAACTGGCCGGCGCCGACCTCGAGAGCCAGTTTGCTGCTCTCGAGGGGGCGCCCGAAGTCGATGACGAGCTGGCGGCGATGAAGCAACGCCTTTCAGGCTCATCAGCCCCTGCGGCTCTCCCGGGAGCTCAGGCAGCTGGTTCCCGCCAGCTGGAACCGGTCACGGTGAAGGAAGTGGATCCCGAACTCGAAGAACTCAAGCGATCCATCGACAAGCTCTGAACGGGCCGCCAGAAGCCGCAACCATCAGGCTTCAGGCAGGCTCCATACAATCAAAAAAGCCTGTTGTCCGCCCGTGGCCGTTCTTGAGCTCACAGATGCCAACTTCCACACCGAGGTGCTGGAAGCCCCGGGGCTTGTGCTGGTGGACGTCTGGGCCGCATGGTGCGGCCCCTGCCGGCTGATGGCGCCGCTGATGGACTGGGCGGCTGCCGACTTCGGCGATCGGCTGACGGTGGGCAAGCTGGAGGCGGATGCCAACCCCGCCAGCCGCGATGCTCAGAAGATTCAGGGCCTCCCCACCCTGATCCTGTTCCGAGGGGGCGTTGAGCTGGCTCGCCACGAGGGGGCGATGGCCAAACCCCAGCTGCAGGCCTTCCTCAGCGCGCACCTCTGATGAAGGCTCCGGTGCCGTGCTGGCCGGCACCGCTGTCCGCCCGCCTCCGCAACCTGGGCCAGGGGGTGTTTGCACGCAACGATCAACGCAAGGCCCGTTACAGCGCCGACCTGGGGCGAGCCGCTCATGGAGCGGCTCCACTGCTGGATCTCTCGCTGGGCTCCACTGATCTGCCGCCGCCAGAGGCGGCTCTTTCGGCCATTGCCGCGCAGCTCACCGCACCGGAGAGTGCCGCCTACTGCCTGCATGCCGCCACCAGGCCCTTCCGGGAGGCGGTCGCACGCTGGGCTCTGAGGCGGTTCGGGGTGGAGGTGGACCCGGAGGATGAGGTTCAGCTGCTGCTGGGGAGCCAGGAGGGCACCGCCCATCTGCCCCTGGCGGTGCTGGATCCGGGAGATGCGGCCCTGCTGCTCGATCCCTGTTATCCGTCCCATCGGGGCGGGCTGCATCTGGCCGGTGCAGAGCCGGTGCTGCTTCGCCTCAATCCCTCAGATGGCTGGCAGCCCGACTTTGAAGCCATCGATGCTGCGACCTGGCAGCGGCTCAAGCTGATGGTGCTGGGCTTCCCCCACAACCCCACCGCCACCACCGGCGAGCAGCGCTGGCTGGATACGGCGGTGGATCGGGCGATGGCCCATGGGATCGTGCTGGCCCATGACAACCCCTATGTCGATCTGGCGCTGGAGGGGGAGGCCCCGGCCCTGCTGCGCAACCCTGCCTGGAGACACTGCGGCATTGAATTCTTCTCCTTCTCCAAGAGCTGGTGCCTGGGTGGATTCCGGCTGGCCTATGCGATCGGTGCCAGCCCCCTGATCGCAGGACTTCGGCAACTGAAGGGCGTGGTTGATTTCAACCAGTCCCTGGCGTTGCAGGCCGGGGCCATCGCCGCACTGGAGCAGGCCGGCGACTGGCCCGAGCTCCTGAAGCAGACCTATCGGGAGCGCCGTGACCGGATGGCCGCCGCCCTTCAGGCCGTGGGCTGGCCGCTACGGCTCCCTTCCATGGCTCTTTACCTCTGGCTGGAGCTCCCGGGCTTCGCTCAGAACCAGGGCTGGGACTCGGAGCGGTTCTGCGCTGAGCTCCTGGAAGCCACCGGGGTGGCCCTCACCCCGGGAGTCGGCTTCGGTCCGGGCGGCGAAGGCTGGGTGCGGCTGGCGCTGGTGCATCCTGTCGACCAGCTGGAAAACGGGGCCGAACGCATCGGCGCCTGGTTCGCCCGCTCACATTCGGCGTGAGCGGCCGCTGGCGACGGCGGCGGCTGGCGGTTTGCGCCAGCACCGAATCGGAGCTGGATCGCTGGCTGCGGCAGCAGCCCCCGCCAGACATCGAGAGCCCTGAAGGCCTGCACTGGCGGCGGCTGGTGGTGGCACGACGGCAACGGTTCGGCCATGGGCAACAGGGCCGGCGCTGGACCTCTCCGGCCGGAGGGTTGTGGCTGAGTGCGGCATTCCCCTGGCCTGTGAACCCGGCGGTGGGCGCCGCCCTTCCCCTGGCCCTGGCCCTGGGACTGGCCACCGAACTCGAACGGATCGGACTGCCGGAGCAGCGGATGCCGCTGGCGATCAAATGGCCGAATGATCTGGTGGTGCAGGGTCGCAAGCTCGCCGGCCTGCTGCCGCGCCTGCGGCTGCGGGGGGGGCGGGTGCGCTGGGGGCAACTTGGCTTTGGCCTGAATGGCACCAACCCGGTGCCGGCGGGGGCGATCAGCCTGGGTGAGGCCCTCCAGGCTGCAGCTGGGCGACCGGGACGCCGCTTTGACTCCCGTGCCACCCCCCAACGGCTGGAGACCCTGGCCTGCCGGGGCATCGAGGCCGCGCTCGAGCTGGCGGACCAACCGGAACGGGTGCGCCGCGAGGTGGAACGGCGGCTGTGGCAACCATCACGGGGCATCGAGCGTGATGGAACCACCTGGCGGATCCAGGCTCTACAGGCCGATGGAGGCCTGGTGGTGGTGGCGACCGATGGGCGCCAGACGATCTGGCGCCGCCATTTCTAAAGTGAGCAGATGGCTGCTGACCCGTCCACAGTTCACGACACGCCACACATCAGGGCCGGCAACACCGCGCTCAGGCCAGCCCTCTGGTTGCTGGGTGGGCTGTTGGCGGCGTCGACTCCCCTGATCGGCTGGGAGCTTGCAAGAGCGCAGAGCTCGACCACCGAGCTCACCTCACCGCCGCCGGTTCCCACGGGTCCCACTCGCCCTGAGGTCGCTCCCCAGGCCGAACCCCTGCGGCCCGAACCAACGGTGCAGAAGCCCATTCTGCGTTTCGATACCTCCCTGGATTCCCTGGTCCGCGAGGGGGTGGTCTCACCGGCCGAACGGATGCGGATCCGCAACGGTTCGGCGCTCACTCCGATCGATGTGCCCGCCCATCAGGAGGCCTGTCGCATCGGTGCCCTCTCCGCGCAGGAGTGCAGCAGCGGCGTCACGATCCGCTGGAGCTCCCGCCTCACTCCGGCAATGGGCAGGAATTCCACCATTCTCGACGGTGATGCTGTGACCAATCCATTGCCACCGCTCACCGTGCCGGTCTCCGCGCTGCTGGCCGGTGAAGGCGGCACCTTCCGCCTCTCGGATGTGTTCGGTGTTACGCCCCGTCCCGCACCGATCGGTGGGAACAGCAATCGCCGGATGCTGTTCCCGCTGATCGGATCAGCGGTGACCACCAGCAACTTCGGCTACCGCCTTCACCCCTTGCTGGGCAGCTGGCTGATGCACGCCGGCCGCGACCTGGCCGCCCCCGAAGGCACGCCTGTGGTGGCGGCTCTCAGTGGCCTGGTAGTGAGCAGCGGCCTGGCTGGTGGCTACGGGCTGGCGGTGGAGATCGAGCATGAGCGGCCCCGGCGCCGCACCCTCTACGGCCATCTCAGTGAGCTGTACGTGAAGTCCGGAGATCGCGTCCGGCAGGGCGAAGTGATCGGTCGGGTGGGCAGTACGGGTCTGAGCACCGGCCCTCACCTGCATTTTGAGCTGCGCCTGCCTGGAGAAGGTGGCTGGATGGCCGTTGATCCCGGCGATCTCGATCCTGGTCGCACAGGCATGGGAGGGGATGCGGTGGCCCTGCTGATGGGCCAGCTGCTGCAGGTGCTGGAGCGACCGGCAGCGGCCCAGCGCTCCTGAGCTCAGTTCACGACCTTCCCATCACGGAAGTGCACCACCTGCTGGGCCCTGGCCGCCACGTCATCTTCATGGGTCACCATCACCAGGGTGATGCCACCGGCGTGGAGATCTTCGAAGATGGCCAGCACCTCCTCGGTTGTGCGGGAATCGAGGGCTCCTGTGGGCTCATCGGCGAGCAACAGGGCGGGCCGGTTGATGATCGCCCTGGCGATGGCGACGCGCTGCTGCTGCCCCCCGGAGAGCTGGTTCGGCCGGTTTTCAAGCCGTTGGCCGAGCCCCACCCGCTCGAGGGCTTCCATGGCCCGCTCGCGCCGCTCTGCGACCGGCACCCCGGCATAGACCATCGGCAGCATCACATTTTCCAGGGCACTGAGCTGGGGCAGCAGATGAAACTGCTGGAACACAAAGCCAAGCTCCCGGTTGCGCAGATCCGCCAGCTGATCATCGCTGAGGGATTCCACCGCTGTGCCATTGAGGTGATAAGAGCCGCTGCTCGGTTTGTCGAGACAGCCAAGAATGTTCATGGCGGTGCTCTTGCCCGAGCCTGATGCCCCCATCACGGCGATGTAATCGCCTCGATTCACCACCAGGTTGAGCCCATCGAGAGCCCTGACCAGGGTGTCTCCGGAGCCATAGAGCTTGGAGACATTGGTGAGTTCAGCAACGGCATCAGCCAAGGGCGATGGCAGAGGCCGACGCGATGGCCTGCTGGAGAATCGGAGTGCCGGCGACGGCACCGCTGGCGAAGGAGAAGAGCGGGCTCGAGAGGATGCCGCCGATGGCGGTCACGGCCACACAACCCACAAGAGCGGCGCGCAGAGCCGGCATCCCCTGAACATTCCAGCTGATTTCGGGGTAGGCCTTCACCACATCAGAAGCTTCCTGTGGTTCCTTCACCACCATCATCTTGATCACCGAGATGTAGTAGTAGATCGACACAACCGAGGTGATCAAGCCCACCACCACCAGCAGATACTGGCCATCGGCCCAGCCGGCGAAGAAGAGGTAGATCTTGCCGAAGAAGCCGAGCATCGGCGGAATGCCTCCCAGGGAGAGCAGGCAGAGGCTGAGGCCAAGGGTGATCAGGGGATCCTTCTGATACAGGCCGGCATAATCACTGATCCGATCACTGCCGGTGCGCAGGGAGAAGAGGATGATGCAGGCAAAGGCGCCCAGATTCATGAACAGGTAGGCCGCCATGTAAAGCACCATGGCCGCAAAGCCATCCTCCGTGCCGCAGACCAGACCGATCATCACGAATCCGGCCTGTCCGATCGAGCTGTAGGCCAGCATCCTCTTCATCGAGGTCTGCGCCAGAGCCACCACATTGCCGAGCACCATGCTCAGGACGGCCAGCACGGTGAACAGCAGCTTCCACTGGGCGTCAAAGCTCTCGAAACATCCCACCAGGATTCGAACCGCCAGGGCGAAGCCCGCGGCCTTGGATCCCACCGAAAGGAAGGCCACCACCGGGGTCGGCGACCCTTCGTAGACATCAGG
The DNA here is from genome assembly GCA_035284925.1 of Cyanobacteriota bacterium. Lineage (GTDB taxonomy): Bacteria > Cyanobacteriota > Cyanobacteriia > PCC-6307 > Cyanobiaceae > UBA5018. Next base: position 20,153 of record JAYKGZ010000089.1, read on the forward strand.
AGTCCATTGGTGGAAGGGAACGGCGGCGATCTTGAACGCCACTGTGGCCAGAACGAACACCAGGGCGAGGGACGTCACCGGGGTGGCACTGGTGCGAAGGGCGATGGCCACCGCCTCAAGACTGGTGGAACCACCGGCCACCCCATAGAGGAGGGAGGCGCCATAGAGAAAGACAGCCGCCGCTGCCGAGCCCACCAACAGGTATTTGAGAGCCGCCTCCGAACTGCGGGCATCCCGTTTCATGTAGCCGGAGAGCAGATAGCTGGAAACCGAGAGCGTTTCCAGGGAGATGAAGATGCTCACCAGGTCGGTGGCGCCGCACAGGAACATGGCCCCGAGGGTGGCCGACAGCAGGATGGCGGCGTACTCCCCAACGGGCGTGCCACTGCGTTCCACGTAACGCCAGCTCAACAGAAGCGAGATCAGGGTGGAAGCGGCCACCACCGCCCGGAAGGCGATGGCCAGGTTGTCGGCGAGAAACGATCCCAGGAAGGAGGGTTCCAGCGGGCCGTTCCACTGAAGAGCGAGCAGGATCAGAGCCGAGCCCAGGCCGGCATAGCAGACAGGCGGTACCCAGCGACTGGCGACCTTCTCTCCAGCGAGATCAACAATCAGGGAGACCAACAGGGCCGCCAGTACGGCTCCCTCCGGGGCGATGGCCCCAGCATTCAGCTGAAGGTTGAGGCCAGTAGCGGGGAGAGCGCCCAGGAGGTGGATCACGGCGTCGTTGATTGCAGCGTCGCGGCCGACAGGAATCTGCCGGCCGATGGTAGCCGGGCTGATCCCGGCTCGGGTCGTCCCGGTGCGCTCTGGCCTCACTCCGCCGTCCGGTGCGATAAAGAAGGAAGAAGTGGTCGTCCACCTGCCTGTGGGTCACACCCTGGTCATCGTCGAGAGCCCCACAAAGGCCCGCACCATCCGCGGGTTCCTTCCCAAGGACTTCCGCGTGGAGGCGTCCATGGGGCACGTACGCGACCTGCCCAACAAC
>JAYKGZ010000090.1:0-11397 GCA_035284925.1 Cyanobacteriota bacterium
CTGCGCCGCTTAGGGCTCAGCGTGGAGCTCGATGCCAGCGGGGCCGCCTTCGGCAAGCAGTTCAAGCGGGCCGACCGCAGCGGAGCCGCCTGGGCGGTGGTGCTGGGCGATGGCGAGCTGGAGCAGGGCGTGGTGCGGCTCAAGCCCCTGCGGGATGGAAGCGCGGCCGAACAGGTCGTCCCCCTGGAGGCCGCCGCCGTCTGCCGGTTCCTGACACGCGAAGATCAGGGCATGTGCACGCTGGCTCCATGACGCGCCACGTTCTGATCACCGGCGGAGCCGGGTTCATCGCCGGCAACCTCACCCACCATTGGTGCGCGGCCCATCCCGGCGATCGGGTGGTGGTGCTCGATGCCCTTACCTATGCAGGCAACCTGGCCACGATCCAGCCCCTGATCGATGCGGGCCGGATTCGCTTCGTGAAGGGCGACATCACCGACCGACCGCTGGTGGATCAGCTGCTGGCCGAGGAGTCGATCAGCCATGTGGCGCACCTGGCCGCCGAAAGCCATGTCGACCGCTCGATCACGGGTCCGGGAGCCTTCCTGGCCACCAACGTGACCGGCACCTTCACCCTGCTGGAGGCCTTCCGGGCCCACTGGCAGCAGGCCGGCCAACCGCAGCACTGGCGCTTCCTGCACGTGAGCACCGATGAGGTGTTCGGCAGCCTGGAACCCACGGATCCACCGTTCTGCGAAACCACCGCCTACGACCCCCGCTCTCCCTACTCAGCCAGTAAGGCGGCCAGCGACCACCTGGCCCGGGCCTGGCAGCACACCTACGGGTTGCCGGTGCTGGTGAGCAACTGCTCCAACAACTACGGGCCTTACCACTTCCCAGAGAAGCTGATCCCGCTCACCCTGAGCAACATCCTGCTCGGTCGGGCGATCCCGGTGTATGGCGATGGCCGCAACGTGCGCGACTGGTTGTACGTGGAAGACCACTGCCGGGCGCTGGAGCGGATCCTCACCCAGGGAGCTCCCGGCAGCACGTACTGCATCGGCGGCTGCAACGAAGTGGCCAACATCGAGCTGGTCACCCTGTTGTGCGGGCTGATGGATGAGCTGGCGCCTCAGCATGGGGTGCAGCTGCCGGTGACTCCGAGCCAGAACCTGATCACCTATGTGGCGGACAGGCTTGGGCATGACCGCCGCTATGCGATTGATGCCAGCAGGATCGAAGCGGAGCTGGGCTGGACCCCCCAGGTGACCGTGGAGGAAGGGCTGCGGCGCACGGTGATCTGGTACCTCACCAATCAGGCCTGGTGGCAGCCGCTGGTGCAGCACCCATCGCCGTGAGCGAGTGGGCAGCGATCAGGCCGATCCCACCCCGGTGTAGGCGCCGTAGAAGAACAGCCCCACCACGAAGATCACGGCCATGCCACCGGCGGTGGCCACGAGCCAGAGGGGAAGAACGCCCTCGGTCCAACGGGAGCGCCAGGCCACAGCCGGGCGACCATCGGGAAGGCGATCGGGAATCCGGCCGTCAGGGAGGTTTGATTTCTTGCCGCTCATCGCAATTCAGCAGAAAAGGGAGTGGGAATCGCCCCGCGAGGCGATTCAGAAAGAGAGGTTCAGTTAAAGAAGTAGCTCGAGAACAGAATCCCGGTCACAAACACCAGAAGCAACCCCAGATAGAGGCTGGTGCGATTCAGTTCAACAGGCAGGTTATTGGGATTGGGATTGCGTTCCATGGCCAGAGAAGAGGATCAGCGACGGATGAATTGCATGGCCGCCAGGGCCCCGAGGAAGAACACCGTGGGGATCCCCAGCGCGTGCACTGAAAGCCAGCGCACCGTGAAGATCGGGTAGTTGCGCGGCGTTGTTGAAACAGGTGATTGGGTCATGGCAGGGGTTATTGCAGGCGCTGATCGAGCTGGGTTTTTCCTTCGTAACGCTGACTCACCACGGGAGCCTTGCTTTCGGAGGCCTGGAAGTAGGAGTCGGGCCTGGGGGTGCCGAAGGCGTCGTAGGCCAGCCCCGTGGAAACGAACAGGAAACCAGCCAGGAAGATGGCCGGCAGGGTGACAGCGTGGATCACCCAGTAACGGATGCTCGTGATGATTTCGAAGAACGGGCGTTCCCCTGTAGAGCCGGCAGCCATGGCGTTGAGCGTTCAGCGCTGAGATCCTAAGGGCCGGTCCTCGGGGGGCGAGGGGGGCTGGGCGGCTTGGTTACAGAGGGAAAGATGGGCTGGGCCGGATCAGCCCACCCAGCGGAGCAGATGGCCCCGCTCCCCGAGCACAAACCCCTTGCCGTCGCTGCTGAAGCGGATCCGGGTGAAGTTGGTGGGTTCAGCCGCCCCCACCGGGTCCTTCTGCCAGCTGCGGCCCTGGTCACGGCTCACCAGCAGGGTGCCGCTGCCACCTCCTGTCCAGATGGCGCCGGAGGGATCCCAGGCCATGTCGAGGTAGCCGTAGCCGTTGGTGATCGGGATGATCGCCTTGCTCCAGTCCTCCGGATTGGCGGCATCGGGGTTGAACCGGATCTGGGCGCCACGAGCGACCATCCAGAGGTTGCCGTCGGGCTGGAATCCCATGCTCTGCAGCCGCTGGCTGCTCACCCGCTGATGCACCTGCCAGGTGTCCTGGCCGGGGTTCCAGGTGGAGAAGAAATTGCCGAGGCCGCTCACGCTCACGTAGCGGCCGTCGTTGTGGCGGCGCAGTTCGCGCACCGCGCCGGCCGCATCGCTCACCCTGGCCTGCCAGCTGCTGCCCCCATCGCTGGTGCTGTAGATCGCGCCCACATTCGTGGCCAGCTCCGCGCTGTTCCGGCCTGTCGAGGTGATCAGGTAGGGCTCACCGGGAAGCTTGGTGTCGAGAAACAGGCGACTCCAGTTCTGACCGCCATCGGTGCTGTGGAGCAGCAGCCCAGGCTGGCCGGCGATCCAGCCCTCGTCACCGCTGAAGTCGATGCTGATCAAACGGAAGTTCTCCTCTTCCGGCAGGTCGAGGGATCGCTCCGCCCAGCTCGCCCCGCCGTCATCGGTTTCAAGAATCAGGCGGTTGCTGCCCACCAGGAAGCCATGACGGCTGTTGGTGAAGGCCAGATCCAACGGGTTGGAGCGCGTCTCCAGCGCCACGGGCTGCCAGGGGCTGGCCTGGGCGGCGGGCAGGCCGGTGGTGACACAGCCCCCGAGGCCGAGGGCCAGCATCAGGGCCAGCAGAGGGGTGAGCAGACGTTTGAACACGGGATCAGCGCAGGGAATACAACGAAAGGAAGAAGGCAATGGCCAGGGCGAAGCCTCCGAAGATCAGCACGTTCTTCTGGCCGGGGGTGAGGCGGTTCACGCCCAGGCCGAAATTGAGGTTTTCCTCGAAGCCACTGGGCTTGTCGCGGGGACCGATGTCCTTGAAGGCACCCACCTTGCTGCGACACACCGGGCAGCGGAACGTGGTGGGATCCAGGTCCAGAAAGGGGGTGCCGGGCTCGATGCCCACCTTCTTCACCCCCTCGGCCGGGTCATAGACAAAGCCGCAGCTGCGGCACTCGAAGCGATGGCTGGCGGGATCGCTCGCCGGCGACTCCTCGATGGCGCCCTCCGGTGGGCTCACCTCAGGACTCTCAACGCTGCTGGAATCCTCTGACCCGTCGCCCATGCCTACCAACCAGCGCGCGCGCAACTCTATCCAGTCCAGCCATCCCAACCCCAGGTTTCAGACGGAGATGCCAGACTCCCCGCAGGCCACGGCAGCTGGATGTTCGTTCTCTCGGGCTACGACGCCTTTCTGGGCTTTCTGCTGATCTCAGCAGCGGTGCCGGTGCTGGCCCTGGTGTCGAACAAGCTGCTTTCGCCCCGCAGCCGCAATGGTGAACGTGAACTCACCTACGAATCGGGGATGGAGCCGATCGGTGGGGCCTGGATCCAGTTCAACATCCGCTATTACATGTTCGCCCTGGTCTTCGTGATCTTCGACGTGGAGACCGTTTTTCTCTATCCCTGGGCGGTGGCCTTCCATCGTCTCGGGTTGCTGGCTTTCATCGAAGCCCTGATCTTCATTGCCATCCTGGTGGTCGCCCTGGCTTATGCCTGGCGCAAGGGTGCCCTCGAGTGGAGCTGAACCATGACACCCCCTTCCCTCTCCGTCGCCGCCCTGCGCGATCTGCGCGCCTCGAGCTGCGCACCCGTGGGTGCCCCACAGGTCACCTCCGATCTCTCGGAGAACGTGATCCTCACCACCCTCGATGATCTCCACAACTGGGCGCGGCTGAGCAGCCTCTGGCCCCTGCTCTACGGCACTGCCTGCTGCTTCATCGAATTCGCGGCGCTGATCGGATCCCGCTTCGATTTCGACCGTTTCGGCCTGGTGCCCCGCTCAAGCCCCCGCCAGGCCGACCTGTTGATCGTGGCTGGCACCGTCACCATGAAGATGGCTCCCGCCCTGGTGCGCCTCTACGAACAGATGCCCGAGCCGAAATACGTGATCGCGATGGGCGCCTGCACGATCACCGGCGGCATGTTCTCCGCTGACTCCACCACGGCGGTGCGCGGCGTCGACAAGTTGATCCCGGTGGATCTCTACCTGCCGGGCTGCCCGCCACGCCCTGAGGCGATCTTCGATGCAGTGATCAAGCTGCGCAAGAAGGTGGGCAACGAGGCCCTGGCCGAACGGGGCAATCTGCTGCCCACCCATCGTTACTTCACCGTGAGTCATCAGATGAAGGCGGTGGAGCCCGCCGTGGATGGTCGCTACCTCAGGGCTGAAACCCAGAAAAAGGCCCTGGCGGCCGCGGAGGGTCAGCTCCTGCATGCCCGTTCACCCCAACCAGCCGCTGTTCCAGCCTCGGAAGCCTGAACCCATGTCCGACGCCTCCGCCATCGCACCGATTGAACCCGGACCGGTGAGCCGCTGGCTCACCAGCCAGGGCTTCGGCCACGAGCTTCTCCCCCCCGATCACCTCGGCGTTGAGGTGATCGCTGTGGAACCGGCCTTTCTGCCGGTGATTGCCACCGCACTCAAGGCCTCCGGCTTCGACTACCTCCAGTGTCAGGGCGGTTACGACGAGGGCCCCGGGGGGCGCCTGGTGAGCTTCTACCACCTGGTGAAGCTGGCGGCCCTGGCTGATCAGCTGGCGCCTCCCACCGCCGCGGCCGGGAGCAGCCGTCCGATTCCCGCCGACGCCAGGCCCGAGGAAGTGCGCCTGAAGGTGTTCCTTCCCCGCAACGGCGACCTCACCATCCCCAGCCTCTATGGCCTGTATAGGGGAGCGGACTGGCAGGAGCGCGAAACCTTTGACATGTACGGGATCCACTATGAAGGCCATCCCCATCCCAAGCGGCTGTTGATGCCGGAAGACTGGAAGGGTTACCCCCTCCGCAAGGACTACGTACAGCCGGACTTCTACGAGATGCAAGACGCTTACTGAGCGGCTGCGATGGATCAGTCACCGCTGCGGTCGCGGCGATGGCGGCGGTAGAAGCGCATCACCGCCAATCCCAGGCTCTTGGCGTCATGGCGAAGGGTGGCGGTGGGCCAGGCTCCCTGCAGGGGTGCCTGCATCACCTCATAGCCACGGTTCTTCAGGTCGCGGGGGTTGCAAACGACCGGCTCAGCACCCCTCTGGCGGTAGTGATCCACCAAGGGGGAATCCCCCAGATCCTCCTGGGCCAGCACGGCTGTGAACAGGCGCTGCCCTACTCCAAGGCTGGCCAGCTGGGCCTCGATCGCCCTCAGGTGTCCCGTCACATCCAGACCGTCGGTTTCACCGGGCTGGGTCATCAGGTTGCAGATGTAGAGCCGCGGTGCGTTGCTGCGGGCGATGGCATTCACCAACTCCGGCACCAGCAGATTGGGCAGCAGGGAGGTGTAGAGGCTTCCTGGACCCAGCACGATCAGATCAGCGGCGGCGATGGCCTCCAGAGCCCGGGGAAGGGCCGGTGGGCGTTCGGGGGTGCAGCCGAGTCGCACGATCGGACTGGGCGCATGGCCGATGCTTGATTCGCCCTCGATCCGCTCGCCGTTCTCCAGTTCCGCCCAGAGGCGCACGTCGGCCGTGGTGGCCGGCACCACCTGGCCCTGAACGGCGAGCACCCGGCTGGAAGCGGTGATCGCAGCCTCCAGGCTGCCGGTGATGGCCGTGAGCGCCGAGAGGAACAGGTTGCCGAAGCTGTGACCCTCCAGGCCGCTGCCGGCCTTGAACCGGTACTGGAACAGGCGGGTGAGCAGCGGTTCCTCTGTGGAGAGTGCCGCCAGGCAGTTGCGGATGTCACCGGGAGGCTGCACACCCAGCTCACGCCGCAGCACGCCACTGCTGCCGCCATCGTCGGCCACGGTGACGATCGCGGTGATGTTGCTGCTATAGCGCTTGAGGCCGCTCAACAGGGTGGAGAGCCCCGTGCCACCGCCGATGGCCACGATATTCGGACCACGGTTGAGACGACGCTGGGCCACCAGGGCATCCACCAGCACCGTGCCCTTCTCGGGAGCCAGCGCCTGCTGAATCGTGCCGAAGCTGCGGCTCTGGCCGAGCCAGATCAGGCCGGCGCCGATCACGAGCACCAGCGGCCCGGTGACCCCGCGGGGCAGCACGGTGGTGAGATTGCGCAGCAGCCACTGGATCGAGGCCAGCATCCAGTAGATCGGCTGTAGGTCGGCCCAGACGGCCGCGCCCAGCAGGGCCAGCACCAGACCGATGCCCGAGGTGACCATCCAGCGCTTCACCACCAGACCGGGCTGAAGCCAGCGCACGGCGCGGCGGGAGCGGATCATCAGATCCCGCTGCCCCAGCTCCCCAGGATCCACCCAGCTGGGACGGCGCAAGGCCACCCGGCGGGGTCGGCGCCTGTCGGAGCCTGGGGAGGAGGCCGGGCCGGATGGACTCAATGGGGCGAGGGACGCTGCCGCGTGTTCTGAAACTCTAGGGATGTCGCCAGACCCGGTCGAGGCGTCAGGATGACGCCAGACGACCTCCAGGCCCATCACGCCCACCGGCCCAGCGATACAGGCTCCCATCGCCGAGATGCAGGGGGTTGAGGTGCGCTGGGGATCCCGCAGCGTGCTCAGCGGTGTGGATCTGGTGCTCAACCCGGGTAAGCGCCTGGTGGTGGTGGGTCCGTCGGGCGCAGGGAAGAGCACGATCCTGCGGCTGCTGGCCGGACTGCTGCTGCCGACAGCCGGCCGGTTGCGCATCCATGGGGAAGACCAGACCTACCTTCGACTGGATCAGCGCCATCCCCCCGACGTGCGCCTGGTGTTTCAGAACCCCGCCCTGCTCGGCTCACTCACCGTGCGCGAGAACGTGGGCTTTCTGCTCTACCGCTGCAGTCGCCTGAGCGATGCCGAGATCCGCGAGCGGGTGCGGCAGGCGCTCGAGGCCGTTGGACTCAGTGGCATCGATGATCAACTGCCGGGAGAACTGAGCGGCGGCATGCAGAAGCGGGTGAGCTTTGCACGGGCGCTGATCAACGATCCCTCGATGCCCTCCAACAACATGCCACTGTTGTTGTTCGACGAACCCACGGCCGGTCTGGATCCGGTGGCCTGCACCCGTATCGAGGATCTGATCGTTCGCACCACCGAGATGGCGCAGGCCACCTCGGTGGTAGTGAGCCATGTGCACAGCACGATTGAGCGCACGGCTGAACATGTTGTGCTGCTCTATGACGGTCTGTTCCGCTGGAGCGGCAGCCTTGCCGAGTACCGCAGCACGACCGATCCCTACGTGGTTCAGTTCCGGAGCGGTAGCCTGCGCGGACCCATCCAGCCCGCGGAGCTCTGAGTCATGCGCCGCAGCGTGCGCGAGGCGATTGTCGGTTTTTCACTGATCGCTGCGGTCTCGAGTGCCGTGGGGCTGGTGTACTGGTTGCGGGGCGCGAACTTCAGCCGCAACAACTGGATGGTTCAGGTTCGCTTCAAGGATGCCTCTGGCCTGGCTGAACGTTCACCCGTCGTTTACCGCGGGGTGCTTGTGGGCAATGTGCGGTCGGTGAAGGTGAGCTCGGAGGCGGTGCTGGCCCAGCTGGAGATCAACAACCCCGACCTGCTCCTGGCACGACCGGTGGCCGCTGAGATCGGTGAAGCCACCCTGCTGGGGGGCGAAGCCCAGGTGAAACTCCTGGCTGGTGGAGATCCCCTGCCCCGTGGTACGCCGGGCCCCCTTTCCAAGACCTGCGATTCCAACCGATTGCTGTGCAACGGCAACGAGATCAACGGGGCAACAGGGGCCACCCTCGAAACGATGACCGCCCTGATGGAGAAGATCCTCCGGCAGATCGAGAAGGAGGACATGGTGGGAAGGCTGGCCAAGCTTTCGCTGAGCTTCGATCAGACCTCCAAGCAGGCCACCGCGTTCCTCAAGGATGGCCGTCAGCTGGTGCAGCAGCTGGATGGGGCGGTGCGCCAGGCCAAGCCCTCGATCGACAACCTCAACGCCACAACGGCCCATGTCCGCAACCTCACGGCTGCCCTGGACAACCCCAAAACGTTGGCCGACCTGAAGAAGACCCTCACCAATGCCGAAAAACTCACCGCCCGCTGGGAAGCCGTCGGCGGCGATGTGAACAAGCTCTCCTCCGATCCCGCCTTCATGAACGGCGTGCGCAGCGTGGCGATCGGGCTGGGCAAGTTCTTCGAGGAGCTCTACCCCGCCAAGACAGCGCCGGCTCGCTGACTCAGACGGAGGCGATCGCCTCCATGGCGATGGCCGCGATCGCCTGATCGCTGGCCTTGGGGAGCTGCACGTACTTGCCACCGGCCGCGGCTGCCAGGTCTTTGCCCATGCCACTGCCGATGAACTTGCGTTCGGTGTCGATCACCAGCAACTTGATGCCTAGGGCGCGGTACTTGCTCGCCACCAGTTTCACCTCCTCCTTGAGATCCACCAGCTCCTCTCCCTCCAGCTGGGGCTGGCCGAGCGAGCGGGCCAGCGGCACATTGCCGCGGCCGTCGGTGATCGCCACCACCACCACCTGGCCGAGATCGCCGGTGGCCAGGGCGTTAGCGGCGACCCGGGCCGCCTGGGAGAGGCCATGGGCCAGCGGAGAGCCACCGCCACAGGGCATCGATTCCAGCCGCCGGCGCGCGGCGGTGATCGAACGGGTGGGGGGCAGCAGCACCTCGGCCTGTTCACCACGGAAGGGGATCAGGGCCACTTCATCGCGGTTCTCGTAGGCCTCGGTGAGCAGGCGGATCACAGCCCCCTTGGCGCTCTGCATTCGGTTGAGGGCCATCGAACCGCTGGCGTCAACCAGGAAGATCACCAGGGCACCGGCCTTGCGCTGCAGCAGCTTGGCCCGCAGGTCGCCATCCTCCACAATCACCCGGCGATGGGGCAGGCGTTCGCGGCGAGCCTTCTGATGGGGCGCCGCCGCCCGCAGGGTGGCATCCACGGCAATCCGTCTCACGGGTCCGCGCGGCAGCATCGGCTTCACATAGCGGCCGCGGGAGTCGCTGAGCACCACGGCCCGGCTGCCGCTGCCGCCGCTTTTGGCCTTGGCGGCACCAAACAGCAGCAGATCGGGATCGATCGCCACCGCCTCCGGATCGAGCAGGAATTCCTCCGGCACCTGGGGAGGCGCCTGCTCTTCCGGGGTGTCGTCGTCCTGGTTGTCGTCCTGGTCGTCTTCGTTGTCGTCGGGTTCGTCGTTGTCGGGCGGCTCCGGATCCTCAGGCGGTTGCTCACCCTGCGGCGGGGGTGGGGGTGGCTCCAGCGGCTGCTCGGGATCCTGAGGCGGCAACTGGCGGGCCCGGGGGGCAATCACCAGCCGCACCGCCACCTGCAGATCCTCCGCCTCCACCCGGTCGCGGCCGCTGAGGGCCGCATGGGCGCGGGCAACCCGCACCGCATACAGCTCGCTGCGATGGCCTTCCACGCCGCCGCGCAGGGCTTCGTTCACCAGGTAGGCGATCTGCTCCCGCGCGATCTGCACATCCGGCAGCCACTGGCGCGCCAGCAGCAGCTGGGTGGCCAGGGCGTCGGTCTCCTCCTGCCAGCGCTCCCGGAAGGCCTCCTGGGATTCGGCATGGCCCAGGGCGCTGCAGGTGATCTCCACCCGCTGATCCAGCTCCAGCACCTGGTTGGCACTCAGACAGATCGCAAAGCGATCGAGCAGGTGATCCCGCACCGCACCCTCCTCGGGGTTGTAGGTGGCGATCAGCAGGCTGCGGCAGGGGTGGCTCAGGCTCAGGCCCTCGCGCTCGATCCGGTTCTCACCGCTGCCGACGGCCGCCAGCAGCAGGTTGGTGATGGTGTCATCGAGCAGGTTGAACTCATCGATGTAGAGCACGCCCCGGTGCGCCTCAGCCAGCAGGCCCGGCTGGAACACCGCCTGGCCGCTGGCAAGCGAGGCCGCCACATCCACCGAACCCACCAGCCGGTCTTCGCTGACCCCCAGCGGCACCTGCACGAACGGTGCCGGGATCACCCGGGAGGGCAGCAGGGCCGTGGGGTCGGCACCGCTGGGATCGGCACCCAGGGCGATCAGCCGGGCCTGGGTGGGGGCGTCCCAGTCGTCGGGGCGCTGGGGGTCGATGTTCAGGGCAGCGGGAGCTGGCTCACCGGGAATGGGGGTGCCCAGATCGAGCACATCGATCGGCGGCAGCAGGGCATGCAGCCCCCGAGCCAGCACCGATTTGCCGGTACCGCGCCCTCCAGCGATCACCACCCCGCCCAGTCCGGGATCCACCGCCGCCAGCAGCAGGGCCAGTTTCAGCGTGCCGTGGCCAGTGATCGCGGCGAGGGGAAAGGCGCGGGCGGCTGATCCGGAGGTGGCGCGCGCGTCAGCCGGGGCTTGCATCCTGAACCTGAACTCCCAGCAACCTTCGCATCCATCCGGCCTTCAGACGGGAACCGGTTCAACGGCCGGGTGCTGCGCCAGCACCTGCTTGAGATACCGGCCGGTGTGGCTGGTGGGATGCTCAGCCACCTCTTCCGGGGTGCCACACACCACGATCTCGCCGCCCTTGTCACCACCTTCTGGACCGAGATCAATGATCCAGTCGGAGCAGCGGATCACGTCGAGGTTGTGCTCGATCACCAGCACCGAATTGCCCTTGTCCACCAGCCGCTGGATCACCTCCATCAACTTGTGCACATCAAAAAAGCTCAGACCGGTGGTGGGTTCATCAATCAGGTAGAGCGTCTTGCCGGTGGCCCGCCGGGAGAGCTCGGTGGCCAGCTTCACCCTCTGGGCTTCTCCCCCCGACAGGGTGGGCGCCGGTTGCCCCAGCTTGATGTAGCCCAGGCCCACATCCACCAGGGTGCGCAGCCGGTCGGCAGCCTGGGGAATGGCGGCGAACACCTCACAGGCCTGCTCCACCGTCATCTCCAGCACCTCCGCAATCGTGAATCCCCGGTACTTCACCTGCAGGGTTTCGCGGTTGTAGCGAGCCCCTTTGCACACATCGCACTGCACATACACATCCGGCAGGAAATTCATCTCGATCACATTCACGCCCTG
>JAYKGZ010000091.1:0-13599 GCA_035284925.1 Cyanobacteriota bacterium
TCCCACCGGGCTGACGCCCGAGGTGCTGGCGGCCTACCGGGAGGTGCCCAACGTGCTGCCCTACCTGGATCTGCCGCTGCAGCACAGCCATCCGGCGGTGCTGCGGGCAATGAACCGCCCCTGGCAGGCTGAGGTGACCGCGGGCCTGCTGGCGCGCATCCGCCAGCTGCTGCCCGATGCAGTGCTGCGCACCACGTTCATTGTGGGCTTCCCGGGCGAAACCGAGGAGCACTTCCAGCACCTGCTCGAGTTCGTGGCTGAGCAGCAGTTCGACCACGTGGGCGTGTTCACCTTCTCGCCGGAGGAGGGAACGCCTGCCGCCGAGCTGCCGGATCAGGTGCCAGCGGAGGTGGCGGCCGAACGGAAAGACCGCCTGATGGCCCTGCAGCAGCCGATCGCCGCTGCACGCAACGGCGCCTGGGTGGGTCGCACCGTGGACGTGCTGATCGAGCAGGAGAACCCCAGCACCGGCGAGATGCTGGGCCGTTGCGCCCGCTTCGCGCCGGAGGTGGATGGGGAGGTGCGGGTGAGGCCCGGGGAAGGGGGCCTCTGCGCCGCACCCGGCACCCTGGTGCCGGTGCGCATCACCGCCGCCGACACCTACGACCTGATCGGTGAAGTGGTGGGGGGTTGAGCGCACCGCTGGACTGGTTGCGGCAGCACCAACGGGGCAGTTTTCTGTTCGCCTCGGGCCTCAGCACCGCCGGCTCCTTCGCCGGCCTTACCACCAAAGGCTGGATCCTGCTCCAGGGGAGCAACAGCCCGCTGCTGCTGGCGGTGCACTTCGCTGTGCTGGCCCTGCCCAGCCTGGTGGTGAGCGGCTGGGCGGGTGTGGCCACCGACCGCCATGGGTCTGAACGGGTGCTGATCTGGGCCCAGTGGGGGCTTTTCGCCGCGGCCGTGCTCGGGGCCGTGGCCATCCCCCTCACCGCCGGCACCGTGCAACTGGTGATGCTGCTCAGCAGCACCCTGCTGATGGGGCTGGCCAGCGCCTACGAGCTCACGGCGCGGAACAAGTACTGCGCTCTGCTGGTGGAGGAACCGGAGCAGCTGGCGCCCTATCTCGCCAGCTTCTCGGTGGTGTTCAACCTGGGGAAGCTGGTGGGTCCGCCCCTGGGCGGCTGGTTGGTGGCCGTCACAGACCCGGGAGTGGCCCTGGCGATCGACGCCGCCTCCTATCTGATTCCCATTGCCGTGGTGGTGTGGCTGTTGCAGCCGCAGCGGGGGCTGGAGATCCGAAGCCAGCCCGGCCAGGCCGCCAGCCTGGGCAGGGCCTGGCAGGAAGCCGGGCCGAAGCTGCGCCATGTGATCCGCTTTGCCGCGGTGGCCTGCCTGGCCTGCTTCTTCCACCCGGCCCTGGCCCCCCTGATGGCCAGGGATGTGCTGGGACCCACCCCTCAGGCCCTCGGGCTGTTCACCGGAGTCTTGGCGGCTGGAAGCATTGCGGGGGGCATGGTGGTCCAGCGCCACAGCCGCTGGCTGAGCGAGCGTCCAGCTCTGCTCCTGGGGGGCTGCACGGGCATCACGGGCCTGGCCCAGCTGGTGCTGGCCGTCGCCGGATTGCGGGGCGCCACAGGGGTGGGGCTGATGGGCACCTTCGTGATCGGCGCTGGCACGGCGGCCCTACTGGCCGGCGTGAACATGATCAGCCAGGTGGGCGCTCCGCTGTCGATCCGGGGCCGGATGGCCGGACTCGGGCAGATCGCGTTCCTCGGCGGCGGTGGTGCCAGTGGCCTGATGGCCGCTCTGATCACGATGCGGGCCGGAATGGTGAGCAGCTTTGCGGTGCTCGGAACGGTCGCTGTGGCCCTGGGGGCTCAGGAGCTGGTGCGCCGAGGGGGGATGCGACTCAGGCTCAGATCAGCTTGATGCTGCGCAGCACGAACGAGAGGGTGAGGGCCGTGACCAGTCCACCTCCCACCAGGGCCAGATAGATCGCCGTTCCCATGGTTCACTCACTGATCAGGGTGACGCCATTACAGCAGACCTTGGGATCGGCTGGGGGCTTGGAGCTGCTCCTAGGGTAATGCGCATGCGCACGCTTTTTGTCTATCCGGAGTTTCCCAAGACCTTCTGGAGTTACGAGAAGATCCTGGAATTAGTGAACCGGAAGGTGCTGTTGCCGCCACTCGGCCTGGTGACCGCTGCCGCTCTGCTTCCCCAGCACTGGCCGATGAAGCTGGTCGACCGCAACATCCGCGAGGTGGAGGAATCCGAGTGGGCCTGGGCCGAGTTGGTGGTGATCTCGGGGATGATCGTGCAGAAGGCCGACATGGCCGCCCAGATCGCCAAGGCCAAGGCCCGTGGTCTTCCGGTGGCGGTGGGTGGGCCGTTCGCCAGTTCCACCCCTGACGCCCCCGAGCTGGAACTCGCCGATTTCAAGGTGCTGGATGAGGGTGAGATCACCCTGCCGCTGTTCATTGAGGCCCTGGAAAAGGGAGAAGCTGGCGGACGTTTCAGTGCCAACGGGGAGAAGCCCGACGTGACCGGCACCCCGATTCCACGGTTTGACCTTCTGGAACTGGATGCCTACGACTCGATGAGCGTTCAGTTCTCGAGGGGCTGTCCGTTTCAGTGCGAATTCTGCGACATCATCGTTCTCTATGGCCGCAAGCCGCGCACCAAGACGCCGGAACAGCTGATTGCCGAGCTCCAGACCCTCTACAACCTGGGCTGGCGCCGTTCCGTGTTCCTGGTTGACGACAACTTCATCGGCAACAAGCGCAATGCCAAGTTGCTGCTGCCGCCCCTCAAACAGTGGCTGATCGATCGGGGCTACCCGTTCAGCTTCACGACCGAAGCCTCGGTAGACCTGGCCGCCGACGACGAACTGATGCAGATGATGGCGGAGTGCCGCTTCGAAGCTGTTTTTCTGGGGATCGAAACCCCGGATGAAGCCAGTCTCTCGATTGCCGGCAAACACCAGAACACCCGCAGCTCCCTGGAGGATTCGGTGGACCGCATCACCTCCTACGGCATCCGGGTGATGGCCGGTTTCATCATCGGCTTCGACGGTGAGAAGAGCGGTGCGGGCGATCGCATCGTGACCTTCGTGAGCCGCACCGGGATCCCCGCCGCGATGATGGGGATGCTGCAGGCACTCCCCAACACGGCGCTCTGGCACCGACTGGAGAAAGAAGGCCGGTTGATTCAGGAAACGGCCGATGCCAAGGGCGTGAATCAGACCAACCTGCTCAATTTCATCCCCACCCGTCCGATCCGGGAGATCGCGAACGAATACGTGGATGCGTTCTCCAGGCTCTATGAGCCGAACGCCTACATCGACCGGGTCACGCACTACCACCTGAAGCTGGGTCAACCCCGCTGGCGGCAGTTTGTCCCCGCAACCCTCGGCAAGGCATCGCTCCCTCCCCTCAGCGACCTCAGAGCCCTGCTGATCGTGATCTGGCGCCAGGGAATCAAGCGCAACACCCGCTGGCGCTTCTGGAGTTCGTTGCTGGAAGTCGCCCGCCGCAACCCGTCGGTGCTGGAACTGTTCCTGGCGGTGCTGGCCCACAACGAACACTTCCTGGAATATCGGGCTGTCGTGCGCCGGGAAATCCAGGAACAGCTGGCGGCCCTGCCCCTGGCACCGCTTCAGCCTCTCCAGCCGCTCGCGGCCCCTCAGGCAGTCTGAACCTCAGTCATGGTTTGTTCAGTCCTGGATGTAGGCCCTGCCATGGACCAGGCACCATTCCGCCTTCTGCAGCTCCCGACCGAGATAAAGGGCATGATCCAGACGGCTGAGCGGTAAGGGAGCCGCGGCCTCGGTGAGGGCGATGCCCAGTTCCTTGGCGCTGCGGCCGCGATACACCGCATCAGGAGAGCGGGCGACCGAACCACGGCAGGCGATGACTTCGCCGGTGGCCGGATCGGTGGCGAGCCCCCGTTCATTGATGCCGTTGCTGTAATGCTCAGCCACCAGCTCGCCCGCTTCGGCATCCACCCGGATCAGGAAGTAGCCCGCAGGATCCAGCTCGATGAAGCGGTTGGAGAGCGTTTCATCCAGCTGGCCGCGTTGCCGCACAGCCTGCTCAGGGAGGGGCGCTTCCAGGCTCGAAGGTGGGTGCATAGGGCGGATCGTAGGAAGCCGTGAACGGAAGTTCAGCATTGATGGCCGCCACCTGCTCGTGTAACTCGGCATTGGCCCCGGGCAGCCAGTTGCGAACGATGGCATCGAAGCGCGGCTGATACCAGCGATGCAGACTCACCCGCGGCTGAGCCACAAAGCCGCGTCGCCGCTTGTGGCTGCCGCCCGCCCCGGGATCAAAGCTGCGGATGCCGTTGGCGATGGCCCACTCGATCGGGGCGTAGTAACAAACCTCGAAATGCAGGGCATCCACCTCCACATCACTGCCCCAGTAACGGCCCCAGAGCCGATCACCTCCACGCACGCACAGGGACATGGCCAGCGGTTGAGCCGGATCGCCGCGGTGAGCGCTGAACAGCACCAGATCGTGACGCAGCTCCGTGGCGAGGGCGGAGAAGAAGGCTTCGCTGAGGTATTTGCTGCCCCACGGCCCCCAGCGAGCACAGTGCTGGGCATAGAAGTGATGCATCCGCTGCACGAGGGCCGGCTCGATCGCGGTTCCCGCCAGGGGTGTGACCTGCAGACCAGCGTCCGCCACCGCCCGCCGTTCGCGCCGGATGTTGCGGCGTTGGTTGGCATTGAAACTGGCCAGATAGGCCTCGAAATCCGGGTGGCCAGGATTGCCCCACTCACTCTGAGTATTCAGCCAGGTGGCGCAGCCGGCCGCTTCAGCGAGAGGCTGCCAGGCGGGATCGACGTAGAGGAAGTTGGCACTGAAAATCCCATGACGGCGGCAGAAATCGTCGATCAGATCGAGCATCAGCGCGGTGATCGGCCCGGCCGGTTGATCGGATGCGATCAGGAAGCGGTAGCCCTGAACGGGACTCACCGGGCTCATCCCCACCAGCTTCGGGTAGTAGCGCTGTCCCAGCCGACCCGCCAGCTGGGCGAAGCTCTGGTCGAACACGAACTCCCCGTAGCTGTGGCCCTTGAGGTAGAGGGGTGCGGCCGCCACCAGCTCCGCCCCGCGCCACAGGCCCAGGTGACAGCTCTGCCAGCCTTCGCGGGGCACGATGCTGCCGCTCCGCTCCAGCTGATCCAGCCAGCGCCAGCGGTAGAAGGGATGCCCATCGGGATGGGCGCATTCCAGCAACCCATCCCAGGCCGCTTCGGGGATCTCAGCCATCCCCTGGTGCCAGCGTGCCTCCAGCTCAGCCATGGCCGCGACATCGGGACACCTGAGGGGCAAAACTAACCAGATCCCAGCGGCGCTTGAACAGCGTCTGAGTGGCGTGCGCAGCTCCCAGACCACCGTGACCGTGCTGAGCGGCGCCACCGCGACTCTGCTGCTGCTGGCGATGCCGGCCAGGGCCGGGTTGCTCACACCGTTGCTGCAGCTGATCAGGCCCCAGCTCGAGACCCGGCTGATGCGCACCTGCGTGGAGATGGCCAGCGGCGGCAATCGGGAGCTCGAGCGCAGCCTTCAGGACCCCTGCCGCCAGCTGGCAGGGCCCACCAGCCGCTGCCTGATCGAGGAAACCGAGCGCAGCGGACGCAGCCTCGGCGTGCTCAGCGAACTGATCGGCGGCCGCTTCGGCGATGACAGCGAGATGGTGGTGAAACGCTGCCTGGCCCGCATGTTCGGACTGCCGGCCAACAGCCTCGAGGGGGTGCCCCTGCGGGAACTTGCCCAGCGCTTCACCCAGCGCTCCCGTCAACCGGAAGCCCGGGAGGGGGTGATGCCGTAACGCACCAGCAGCTCGCCGGCCCCGAGCTCGCGCTGCTCCAGCAGGCGCCACGTCCTTCCCGGCACCATCGAACCAGCGGGCAGCCAGGTGTGGCCACCACCGAGCAGCTGGGGGCAGAGCGTGAGCTGCAGCTCATCCACGAGATCGGCGCTGAGCAAGGCGGCGGCGAGCCTGGCTCCACCCAGCAACGCCATCCGATGCATGCCGAGCTCGGCCAGATCCGCCATCGCTGCTGCCCAGTTGTGCAGCGGCAGCCCTCGGTGAAAACCGAGGGTCTGGGCTCTGGTTTCCACTCCAGGCGGGGCCAGCAGCCACCGCTCCAGAGGCTGGCGGAAGAAGGGCAGCTCTGGGGGGATGATGCCGCCGCCGCTGGCCACCAGGGCCAGTGGCTGGGGCGAGCGCCCCGCAGCGGCCCGGCCTTCGAGCAGATCGGCGTGATGGATCAGGGCAGTGCTGCGATGGCGGCGCAGGGTCTCGGCCCCGACCAGGGCGGCATCAGCCCAGGCCAGGGCTTCCTCCAGCACCCGGCGATCACCCCGGCCGCCGATCTGGGCCGCACCACCGGCCGGGGGCGCCAGCCTTCCATCGAGACTCACGGCCAGCACCAGGCGGGTGAAGGGCCGGGTCTGATCGGGAACTGGGCTCAACCCACCGCCAGCGCCTCAAGAGCCTGGGGCACCAGGCCGAGGCGCGGGGTTTCAGCGAACACCTCCGCGGCGTTGTTCGGACTTTCCTGGAGCCGCACCTTATGCAGGGAAGCACCGCTGGCGGCAATCGGACCCTGAAGGATGTCGGCGATGTGGAGGGCGATGTTCTCAGCGGTGGGAACGGTGGTTTCGAAGTGGGCCACGTCCTTGTTGAGGAAGGTGTGATCGAAGGGCTCAACCACCAGATCGGCCACCAGCTGCTGCAGTGCCGCCAGGTCGCAGACCATGCCGGTGCGGGGGTCGATGCGGCCTCGAACCGTGACCTCAAGCAGATAGTTGTGACCATGGCCGTGGGGGCGGGCGCACTTGCCGTAGATCGCGGTGTTCTCCTCAAAGGAGAGCTCCGGGCGGGCCAGGCGGTGAGCAGCGGCGAAGTGGGTGCGGATCGAAAGGAAGGCTTCCATGGAATCGTCGAGCACGTCGGCCCAGAGATCGGGTTGTTCGTAGAGGCGCAGGGCCATCAGGGGCAGATGGGAAGCCAGGCGGCGCCAGATCGCCAGGCAGAGGCCCTCGGTGGTGGGGAGCATCCCCGCCGGATGCTGGAGATCGAACTCCGGCCAGGCCTCATTGAGGAAACGGAAATCGAGCTGGCCGGTGACTTCACGACGGATGGCGTGCTTCACCTCCGACAGGTTGAGCACCATGCCATCGCCATCGAGAGGCCCACCCATGGCCACGATCAACTCGTAGTTATGGCCGTGGCCCGGGGCCAGGGTGCAGGGCCCGAAGCGGGCGCGGTTGTCGTCGTCAGAGAGCTCAGGCAGCCAGTAACGGTGGCTGGAACTGAAGGTGGCCCGGCGGGTGATCACGCAGGGGCGACCCCGGCCATGGGCGTCTGGTGGGGCCGTCATCCGCATCGGGTAATCAAATTCCATCCTAGAAACGCCCCTCACCTCCATGGCGCCCGATGACCAGCCCCTCCCACGCCCAGCTGGCGCGCCGGCTGGAGGGCCTGAATGTGTATCTGGTGGGGATGATGGGCGCAGGCAAGAGTGCGGCCGGGCGGCCCCTGGCCGCAGCCCTCGGCTACAGGTTTCTCGATGCCGACACGGCGATCGAGCAGGTGGCCGGTTGCACCATTGCAGCGATCTTCGAGCGCGACGGCGAGGAGGGCTTCCGCGCCCTGGAAACGGCGGTGCTCGCCCAGATCACCGGCTGGCATTCGCTGGTGGTGGCCACTGGCGGCGGGGCGGTGACCCGCCCGGAGAACTGGGGGCACCTGCGTCAGGGGCTGGTGGTGTGGCTCGATGCACCGGCTGACCTGTTGCTGCACCGGCTCAGCCGTGATCCCACGCCAAGGCCGCTGATGCAGGCCGAGGATCGGGCTGCGCGGTTGCAGAGCCTGCTCGAGCAACGTCGGCCGCTCTACGCCCAGGCCGATCTGAGGGTGACCCAGAGCGGTGAAGCGGTGGAGCAGGTGGCATCCGCAGTGCTCGACGCGATCCCCTCCGTGCTGAAAGAGCGCCAGGCTCCCCCGGCACCAGGGACCTAGGACCCTGGAGGCTCCAGCCGCACGGCAAACCACTGAATCGCCAGCCCCGGCTCCAGTTCCAGTTCGCAGGCCGTTTCCAGCAGCCGCTCCGCCCGGGCTTCAGCCGTGGGCAGATCGGCCAGATCCGCCGGCACCCCGGCCATCTCCGCCAGCTGTCCGGCCAGCCAGGCGAGGGTTTCAGCCGCCGGAAGGATCCGCTCGCCGCTGCGGGGATCGAGCACCACGTAATGATCGAGCTCCCGCAGCAACGGATCGGACATGGCCACAGCCTTTCTGGCTTCCATCCTGACGACGCTGCTGACGCTGCTGCCGGCCAGGGCCATGGAGTGGCCGGCCTGGAGCCTGCCGGGCCCCCTGCCCCCGCCTGGCCGGGCCGACCTGGTGTATCCCGCCTGGTTCGAAGGCCGCTGGCAGGTGAGCAGCCCAGGCGTGGTGCACGAGGCCCGGTTCCAGCCTGGTCAGGGTGGTGTGGTGGGGCTACGGGCCTTCAACGCCCGGGCCATCGGCCGTGCCGTGCTTGGTGAGGCGTTGCTGTCGGTGGAGGATGATCCAGCCAATCCCAACCGCCAGATCGCCCGGCTCTCAGGCGGCGTGCTGCTCGAATCCACGGTGGTGGGCCGGCGCTCAGAAACCCTGGACCGTGAGTTCTGGGCCGATGAACTGGCGCTGCAGGTGGTCCATGGCCCGGGGAATCCACGGGTGAGCCGGGTGGAAACCCTCAGCCACTACCAACTCGAGCCAGACGGCAGCATCAGCGGAGAGCAGTGGCAGGCCAGCTATCCCTCACCCGCCCTCGGGCTGGCAGCCCGCCCCACCAGCACGAGCCAGGAGCGGCTCAGCCTCGAGCCTCTGCCGTGATCCGATCACGCCAACGGAACAGCGGTTCCAGCATGGGGTTGTCCGCCAGCCCTGCCACTCCGTGACCGGCCAGCGGCGCACCGGCACTGGCCGGGAACAGCAGCAGCGACAGCTGGGCGGCCACCGCCAGATCGGCCAGGCTGAGCTTCTCGCCCACCAGATAGGAGCCGGCATTCACCAGATCGGCCAGCAGGGCCAGGTTGGCCTGCAGGTGCTCCCGCTCTCCACCGGCCACCGCACCGGCCACCACTTCGCCCACCGCACCGGGGAGGCCGGCGACCAGCTGCCGCAGCGGGCCGGGGGTGGATTCGGGAAGCAAGGCCGACCGCAGCATCGGATCAGCCGCTGCGCCCTGCACCAGGGCCAGACGGCAACCGGAGGCCAGGGTGGTGTCCGCCCAGTCCTCCAGCAACAGCACCCGGGCCTTCAGCTGGGGATCGGACGGCAGCAGGGCGGGGTGGGGATGGAGGCGTTCGAGATAGAGGGCGATGGCGGTGGAATCAGCCACCGCCTGATCGCCATCCACCAGCACCGGCACCTGACGCTGACCCGAGAGACGGAACAATTCCAGCTGGCCGATGCCAGGCAGCACCTCCACCACGGAATAGGACAGGCGCTTGGCGGCCAGCACCAGGCGCACCTTCTCGCAGAAGGCCGAATGACGGAACTGGTGCAAGGCGAGCATGGGGCAGATCCAGCACCTGGACGGCAGAGTAGCGAGCATCCGCCGATCACCCGGGCAACCTGCCGGCCATGAAGGAGTTTTTCCTCAATGTCACCCGCTACCCCAGGTATCTGGTGGCCTTCGGGCTCGGGGTAGCCAACTCGGTGTTCGAGCCGCTGGCGGCCCGCACCCGCAACCCCGTCACCGCCGTGGCCCTGATCGGCGCGGCAATCAGCGGCCTGCTAAGCCTGGCCCTGGTGCTGCGTGCGATGGTGAGTCCAGCACCACTGGCTTAGGGATGGCACAGGGTCGGAGGGTGGAGCGGGTGGCCTCCCTGATCCGCCGGGAGGTCAGCGAACTGCTGATGCATGGCGTCAAGGACGAACGGGTGCATCAGGGAATGGTGAGCGTCACCCATGTGGAAGTGGCGGGCGATCTGCAGCACTGCAAGGTGTTCGTGAGCGTGTATGGCGGCAAGGACACAGGCGAGCAGGCCCTGGCCGGGCTGCGGGCCGCCACCCCGTTTCTGAAGGGTGAGCTGGGGCGACGGCTGCAGCTGCGGCGCACCCCCGAACTGATCTTCCAGCTGGATCACGGACTGGAGAAGGGCACATCGGTGCTCACGCTGCTGAACCAACTGGAGCGCGAACGGGAACAGCGGCCTGACGCCCCACAGCCCGACGAAGCTTCTGATGGGCTGAGACCCTGAGCAGTGCTGCCATGGTCATCGCTGCCGTGGTCATCACCGAATCCGCATGACCGAATCCGAACGTCGCCGACTGGCCGCCGAACTGCTGGTGATCCGGGCCAGCGGCACCCTCAGCGACGACCAGCGCCGCTACCCCCGCTGGGAACTGCCAAATCCTGAGCTGAGGCGCCTTCTGCGCGAAGGGGTGGGTGGGGTGATCCTGCTGGGGGGAAGCGCCGCCGAACTGAGCCTGCGCACCCGTGAGCTGCAGGCCTGGGCCGACCAGCCCCTGCTGCTCTGCGCGGATGTGGAAGAGGGCGTGGGCCAGCGCTTTGAAGGAGCCAGCTGGCTGGCGCCACCCCTCAGCCTGGGTCGGCTCCATGGCCGGGAACCACAGCGGGCGGAGGAGCTAGCCGAACGCTATGGCCGCTGCATCGGCCGGGAAGCCCGGGCGGTGGGACTGAACTGGGTGCTGGCGCCGGTGGTGGATGTGAACAACAACCCGGCCAACCCGGTGATCAATGTGCGGGCCTGGGGCGAGGACCCGGCCACGGTTTCCACCCTGGCCACGGCCTTTCTTCGCGGCGCCGCCGCCGAGGGGGTGCTCTGCTGCGCCAAGCACTTCCCGGGCCACGGGGATACCGATCAGGACTCCCACCTGGAACTGCCCCGGCTGAGCCACGACCGGCCCCGGCTGGATGCGGTGGAGCTCCCCCCCTTCCGCGCCCTGATCAGCGCCGGGGTGCCGGCGGTGATGACGGCTCACCTGCTGTTGCCGGCCCTCGACCAGGAGCGGCCCGCCACCCTGTCGGCGGCGGTGCTGACCGACCTGCTGCGGCTCGACCTGGGCTTCAGCGGGCTGGTGGTGACCGATGCCCTGGTGATGGAGGGGATCACCGCCCACTGGCCTGCTGGGGAAGCGGCTGTGCTGGCCCTGGAGGCCGGCGCCGACCTGGTGCTGATGCCCGCCGATGCCGACGCTGCGATCGAGGCCATCAGCGCGGCGCTGGAGAGCGGCCGGCTGCCGCTGGAGCGGCTGGAGGCCAGCCGGCAGCGGCGCCGCCAGGCTCTGGCACAGCTCCCCAATCACCCGGTGGAACGGGATGACGCCAACCCCCTGGGATGGCTGAGCAACGGCCCGCAGGCCTGCGACAGAACCCTGGCGGTTGAGCTGATCGAAACGGGGCTGGAGCGGCAGGGTGTGGTTCAGCCGCTGGAGGGTGTGCGGGTGCTGCTGCGCATCGATGGCGGCCCTGGATCAGTGCTGCTGCCACCCACCGCACCGGCCCTCAGCCGGCCCGCCGCCCGCGGCTGGCCGCTCACGGTGCTCGATGGCGTCAGCCCTACGCCCTGGAGCGGGGATCCAGCTGAGCCCCTGGCGCTGGAGCGGCTGGGAGCGGAGCGGTTGCTGCTGCTGCTGTTCATCCGGGGCAACCCCTTCCGTGGCAGCATGGCTTCTTGTGAACCATGGGCGGCCGTTATCGAGCAGCTCCAGCGCGCAGGCCGGCTGGCGGCCCTCGGGGTGCTGGGCAGCCCCTATGTGTGGGATGAGCTGCGGCCGCTGCTCGATCCGGGCGTAGCTGCCGTGTACAGCCCAGCCCAGACGCCCCTGGCCCAGCAGCTGGTGCTGGAGGCCCTGGAGAGCCCGGCACGCCCTCAGCCCGCCACCAGCCGGTCTTCAGCCTCCGCCTTCACCGACTGACCAACGGCCGATGTCACCAGCCTCGCCCTTCCTCACCGGTACCTGGTATCCCGTGGCCCGGCTCAGAGACCTCTCGGCGAACCGCCCGCTCAGCCGTCAGGTGGCCGGGCTGCCGTTGCTGGCCGGCCGCGCTCCTGAGCCCTGGGTGTTGGTCGACAGCTGTCCCCACCGCGGCCTGCCGCTGCGCTACGGCCAGGTGAAGGGCTCGGTGGTGCGCTGCAAATACCACGGCTGGGACTTCGACACGGCCACCGGCCGCTGCCTGAATATCCCCTGCCTCACCCCGGAGCAGCGCAGCCAGGGGGTGGAAGGCCGGCTGCGGGCCCAGACCCTGCCCTGCCGCCAGCAGGGTGGGCTGCTGTGGGCCTGGTTCAGCCATGCCCACCGATCCGAACCCGATGGGGAGCCCAGCAGCCTGACGGCACCGTTCGACCGGGATCCCGACCTGTACCTGGAACGCACCTTCCAGTGCGACATCGACCAGGCGGTGATCGGCCTGATGGATCCGGCCCACCTGCCGTTCATCCACACGTCGCGGTGGTGGAAGCAGCGGGACGTGAATGCCCTGCAGCGGGAGACCAAGCAGTTCACGCCCCGGGGGAAAGGCTTCGTTCAGGACGACCACATCATTCCGGAACCGGCCGCCCCCTACCGGATGCTGGGGCTGCCGGTGCGCACCGAGATCAGCTTCGAACTGCCCGGGGTGCGGGTGGAGCTGATCCGTGGACCCAAGGGCGGTGCCTGCTCGCTCACCACGATCGCACCGATCGATGAGCACACCAGCCGGGTGCATCAGGCCCTCTACTGGACGACACCCTGGCTGCGGCCATTCCGAGGGCTGATGGCGGTGCTGGCCGGCCGTTTTCTCGACCAGGACCGGCTGGTGGTGGAAGAGCAACAGGAAGGACTGCGCCACAACCCGCCACTCACACTGATCGACGGGGCCGACACCCAGGCCAAGTGGTACCTGCGCCTCAAACGCGACTACCGGCGAGCCCTGGAGCAGGGGGAACCGTTCCAGAACCCACTGCGCCCGGCCACGGTGGAATGGCTCTGCTGATCCCATGCAGCTGATCCCATGCAGCTGAGCCTCTCGATGGTGGTGCGTGATGAGGCCGCCAGGCTGGAGCGCTGCCTGGCGTCGGTGGCGGGCTTTGTCGACGAGGTGGTGGTGGTGGACACCGGCTCCCGGGATGACACCGTGGCGATCGCCGAACGGCTGGGCGCCCGGGTGGAGCACCTGCCCTGGCCGGGTGACTTCGCCCCGGCCCGCAACCGGGCCCTCGAGGCCGTGCGGGGGGAGTGGGTGCTGGTGCTCGATGGGGATGAGCAGCTGCTGCCGGGGGCGGTTCCGCTGCTGCGGCAACTGATGGCCGAGCCGGATGCCCTGCTGATCAACCTGCTGCGCTGGGAAGAGGGAGCCCGCCAGGCGCCGTACTCCAGCGTGAGCCGCCTGTTCCGGCGCCATCCCGCGATCCGGTGGAGCGGGGCATACCACGCCCAGGTCGACGACAGCGTGGCAACCCTGCTGCAGAGCGAACCCCACTGGCGGGTGCTCGACTGCCCGGTGCCGGCCCTGCGCCATGAGGGCTACCGCCCCGAACTGCTGGCGGGCTCCGGGAAGGCGGAACGGCTGCGCGCCGCCATGGAAGCCGAACTCAGCCGCCACCCCGGCGACCCCTACGCCTGCGCCAAGCTCGGCGGGCTGGA
>JAYKGZ010000092.1:0-19699 GCA_035284925.1 Cyanobacteriota bacterium
GAGAAACAACAGCTGGGGTTCATGGAGCAGAGCGGCGAGCAGTTCCGCCTTCATCCTCTGGCCCAGGGAGAGTTTCCGCACGGGCTGGGTGAGCTCCTCTCCCAGCTCAAGCATGTCGGCGAGTTCGGTGATGCGACGCCTGGCCACCCCTTCTGGGATGCCATACACGGCCGCATTCACACGAAGTGAATCCAGCGGCGGCAGATCCCAGATGAGCTGCTGTTTCTGGCCCATCACCAGGGTGATGCGCTCCAGAAAGGCACGCTGGCGCCGCCAGGGTTCATGGCCGGCCACCTCCAGTTTCCCGCCGCTGGGGTGGATCAGGCCGCACAGCATTTTCAGGGTGGTGGTCTTGCCAGCACCGTTGGGGCCCAGAAACCCCACCACTTCAGCGGAGTTGATGCTGAAGCTCACATCCTGCACCGCCACCAGGTCGCGGTTGCGACGCTTGAGGAAATGGCGCAGGGTGCCCGCCAACCCAGGTTGCTTGTCGGCCACCCGATAGGTCTTGCTCAGACCGCTGGCCCGCACCACCGCCATGGTCAAACGTTAACCACGGGCCCCGGGACAGGCCGCGAACCACTCGGGAATGCACGAGAGTGCCCCGATGCATGCCCTTTCCCTTCCCACCTGGTGGATCCACATCGCCTCCGTGATCGAGTGGGTGCTGGCGATGTTCGCCGTTCAGCGCCTCGGTCTGGCCCGGCGGGAACGGGGCTGGCAGTGGCTGTCCCTGGCCATGGTGCCGGCCCTGGTCAGTGCGATGTGCGCCTGCACCTGGCATCTGTTCGACAACCCCGCCCAGCTTTGGGGTCTGGTGGTGCTCCAGGCCGGGCTAACAACGCTTGGCAACGGTTGCCTTGCGCTGGCGGTATGGGTCCTGCTGCGGGAACAGACCAACAAGGAGGCGACAAATGACTGACGTGGGTCTGCTGGAGCGGCTGGCGGGCTTCGACCCCTCCCCGCTGTTCGTGATCTCCCTGTTTCCCTACCTGGCCTTTCTCTGGTTGGCAGGAAAAGTGGAGGGTTTCCCTCGGCTGGCCCTGAGGGGCTTTCAGCTCACCCTGCTGTTCGTGGCCGTCACGATCGTGGCCTCGGTGGTTGCGCTGCAGGTCTATGGGCGTCAGCTGGCCGACGTGGACCCCCTGCACGGTGGAGCCGAAGCCTTCCTCACCCTGGCGAACCTGCTGGTTCTGGCCGGCTTCAGCCAGGCCCTGCAGGGGATGAACAAGTCTTAAGGACTTGGATCTGCAGGCCTGCACTGCCCGGAAGATGGGGCGTCGGCTTTCGCTCCATGATCGCTCCGCTTTTCGCTATCGCCCCCGCCACGGTCTCCTGGTCACCCAAAGTGGCCCTGGTGATGATCGTGTGCAACGTCATCGCCATTGCGATCGGCAAGGCCACGATCAAGCAGCCCAATGTGGGTCTGCAGCTGCCCAATGCGGCCCTGTTCGGCGGCCTGAGCCACGGCGCCATGCTGGGCACCATCAGCCTTGGCCACATTTTCGGGATCGGGGCGATTCAGGGGCTGGCAGCCCGCGGGGTGCTCTGACCCGTTCTGACCAAAACGGGTCAGACCGAAACGGGCTGCCGGCTTGAGCTGGCAGCCACGGAAGACCCGAACTTTCTGAAGATGCGTTCAGCCATCTGGGCCGGCGTCAGCCCCAGCGACTCCTTGCTCTGCTGGGGTGAGGCATGGTCGACAAGCACATCCGGAATGCCGATGCGGAGCACCGGCACCAGGGCATCCCGATCGCTGAGGCTTTCCACCACCGCGGCACCGAAGCCGCCGGCCAGCGCACCCTCCTCCATCGTGACCACCCGGCCGATCCGCTGGGCCATCGGCACGATCAGGGCCTCATCCAGGGGGCGGAGGAAGCGTGCATTGATCACCGCGGCCCGGATTCCCTTTTCCTGGAGCAAGCCAGCGGTGGCCAGGGCTGGATACACCATGGAGCCGTAAGCCACGATCAGCAGGTCGTCGCCATCGGTGAGAAGCTCACCACGACCGATCTCCAGGGCCTCGAATCCCTCCTCGGCCAGGGGGACACCTTCACCTTCGCCACGGGGGATCCGCAGGGCGCAGGGGCCGCTGTGATGAATGGCGGTGATCAGCATTCTCTGCAGTTCACCCTCATCCTTCGGCGCCATCACCGTGAAGTTCGGCACGGCGCGGAGGTAGCTGATGTCGTATTGACCCTGATGGGTAGGCCCGTCAGCTCCGACGATTCCGGCCCGGTCCAGCACGAAGGTGACGGGCAAGTTCTGTATACCCACGTCGTGGATCAGCTGGTCGTAGGCCCGCTGTAGGAACGTGCTGTAGATCGCGCAGACGGGCTTGAGGCCCTCGCAGGCCATACCGGCCGCCATGGTGACGGCATGCTGCTCGGCGATTCCCACATCGAAATACTGGGAGGGCACTGCCTTCTCGAGCAGGTCTAGGCCTGTGCCGGTGGCCATGGCAGCGGTGATCCCCACCACGGTGGGGTCCTGCTCACAGATTTTCACGAGCGTCTGCCCGAACACCTTGCTGTAGCTGGGGGGCTTGGGCTTGGTGGATGGGTACGCCTTGCCGGTGGTGAGATCGAAGGCGTTCTGGGCGTGGTAGCCCACCTGATCGGCCTCGGCATAGGCATAGCCCTTGCCCTTGGTGGTGGCCACGTGCACCAGCACCGGCCCCTGGTGCTCATGGGCCTGTTGAAACACCCTGATCATTTCACCGATGTCGTGACCGTCGATCGGCCCCATGTAGGTGAAACCGAGTTCCTCAAACACGGCTCCCAGCTTCGGAACCGCCAGGCGCTTCATGCTCTCTTTGAGATTCTTCAACTCCGTGGGCAGCTCACCGTGCATGAACGGCAGATGCTTGATCGCCTCTTCGGCATTGTCCTGAAGAAACTGAAGCGGCTTGCTGTGCCGCATCCGGTTCAGATGGGTAGAGAGCGCTCCCACCGGAGGGCTGATCGACATGTCGTTGTCGTTGAGCACCACCAGCAGGCGGGTTTTCGGTAGGTGACCGGCGTGATTGATCGCCTCCAAGGCCATGCCCCCGGTCAGGGCACCATCGCCGATCACCGCCACCGATTTGAAGGATTCACCGCGGGCATCTCGGGCGAGGGCCATGCCCAGAGCCGCCGAGATCGAGGTGCTGGCATGGCCGGCGCCGAAGTGATCGAAACGGCTCTCGCAACGCTTCAGGTAACCGGCCACACCGTCCTTCTGACGCAGCGAGTCGAAGGCGTTGAACCGGCCGGTGATCAGCTTGTGAGGGTAGGCCTGGTGTCCGACATCCCAGACCACCTTGTCGCGGTCGAGATCCAGGGTCTGATACAAGGCCAGCGTGAGTTCCACCACCCCGAGGCCTGGGCCGAGGTGTCCGCCGCTGGTGCTCACCACCTGGAGGTGCCGCTCCCGGATCTGGCGGGCCACGTCTTCCAGTTCAGCCGTGCTGAGCCCGTGGAGTTGATTCGGATGACTCAGCTCGCTGAGATTCATGCAGGATCCACCGGTTGGGCCACAATGTAGGAGGCCCGGCTGACGCATCTGTTGGCGTTGGCACCGAACCCCGGCCCTGCTGGCTCCAGGGGCGGTTTCCTGGTAAGGACAAGCCAGGGATTTCCAGGGTGTTGTCGGCAAAACTGGGCGAATGACCCCTCCCTCTGAACCAGCCCCAGCCGGCTCAGGCTCAGGCGAAGCCGTTTCCAGCGACATCCTGAGGCGCATCCTGCGCGCCCGGGTCTATGACGTGGCCCTGGAGACACCCCTCGATCCGGCCCCCGGGCTTTCGGCCCGACTCGAGAACACGGTGCTGCTGAAGCGCGAAGACCTGCAACCGGTGTTCAGCTTCAAGCTACGCGGTGCGTACAACAAGATGGCTGGCCTGAGCCCCTCCGAGCTGGAGCGTGGTGTGATCGCCGCCAGTGCCGGCAACCACGCCCAGGGGGTGGCCCTGGCGGCCCAGCGGTTGGGCTGCCGGGCTGTGATCGTGATGCCGCTCACCACCCCGGAGGTGAAAGTGCGGGCCGTGGCAGCCCGCGGCGCCGAGGTGTTGCTCCATGGCGACAGCTACGACGATGCCTGTGCGGAAGCCAACCGGATCGCGGTGCAGCGGGGTCTGTGCTTCATCCATCCCTTCGATGACCCGGACGTGATCGCCGGCCAGGGAACGATCGGCCTCGAGATCCTGCGCCAGTGCTCCGAACCGCCTGATGTGATCTATGTGGCGGTGGGTGGTGGTGGCCTGGTAGCGGGGATCGGTGCCTATGTGAAGGCGGTCTGGCCTGAGGTGGAGATCGTGGGGGTGGAACCGGTGGACGCCGACGCCATGGCCCGTTCGCTGGCCTGTGGGGAGCGGGTTCGACTGGAGCAGGTGGGTCTGTTCGCGGATGGGGTGGCGGTGCGTCAGGTGGGGAAGCTGACCTTTGAGCTCGCCCGGCGTGTGGTGGATCGGATGGTGACGGTGAATACCGACGCCATCTGCGCCGCCATCAAGGACGTGTTCGAAGACACCCGCTCGATCCTTGAACCGGCCGGCGCTCTGGCCGTGGCCGGCATGAAGCTGGATGTCCTGCAGCGGGGATGGAAGGGGCGCACCCTGGTGGCGGTGGCCTGCGGGGCGAACATGAATTTCGACAGGCTCCGTTTTGTGGCCGAGCGCACGGAGATCGGCGAAGACCGGGAGGCGATGCTGGCCGTTGAGATCCCCGAACAGGCGGGCAGTCTGCGCCGCTTCTGCACCTTGCTCGGCAACCGGAATCTCACGGAATTCAGCTACCGCCTGGCCGACCCCCATCGCGCTCACATCTTTGTGGGGGTCCAGACCAGTGGCACCCGCGACGAAGCGGATCTCATCCACGATGTGCAGGCGGCCGGCTTTCCCTGCCACGACCTCTCCAACAACGAACTGGCCAAGCTGCACCTGCGCCACATGGTGGGCGGGCGCATGCCGGCGATTGCAGGACAAGAGCCCCCCGTTGAGGAGTTGCTCTACCGCTTCGAATTTCCAGAACGTCCGGGTGCGCTGATGCGCTTCCTCACGAGCCTGCATCCCGGTTGGAACATCAGCATCTTCCACTACCGCAATCACGGAGCCGATGTGGGCCGCATCGTGGTGGGCGTGCAGGTTCCCCCCGATGAGATGCCCCAGTGGAGGGACTTCATCCATGGCCTGGGCTACCACTACGAGGATGAAACCGACAATCCCGCCTACCGCGTCTTTCTTGGACCCAGCGTTGCGCCACTGCCCACCCTGGCCTGAAGCGTTAGCCTGGTCACAAACGTCGACGTCCTACAGCTCTGGCGACAAAGGATCCCTCCAGCGCTGGCCACCTTGAGCCGGGCTCCCAACCCGGCCTCGAGACTCTTTCGTTGCCCGCAAGGATCGAAGCCATCCTTTACCTCAAGGGCAAACCACTCACCATCGGTGAGATTGCATCGATCGCAGGCTGCGCACGCGAGGACGTGGAAGTCGGTCTGCTCACCCTGATGGCCGACTACGGCCAGCGGGACACGGCCCTTGAGATCCGCCGCGAGGGCCAGCGCTATGGACTGCAGTTGCGAGAAAGCCTTGCGGATCTAGTTCAGGACCTGCTCCCGGTGGATCTCTCCACGGCGGCGCTGAGAACTCTGGCCACCATTGCCCTGAAGAAACGGATCCTGCAGTCGGAGCTCGTTGAGCTCCGTGGCTCCGGGGCCTATGACCACATCAAAGAGCTGCTCGCCCAGAACTTCATCGAGCGCAAACGCCAGAGCGACGGGCGCTCCTTCTGGCTCAGCCCCAGTGAGAAGTTCCACCGCACCTTCGCCGTGAAGGGCATGGATCTTCCGGCGGCCCCCACGGCGGCCTGACCCCGGTCCGGTTTTTCCATACAGTTGTCGGATCAACCGGATCAACCCTGCCTCCATGGAGATCGTCAGCCAACTGCTCGCGGTGGTGGCCCGCACCCTGGAGATCTATTCGTTGATCCTGCTGGTGCGGGTGTTGCTGAGCTGGTTTCCCAACCTCGACTGGGGCAATCCGATTCTCAGCACGGTGAGTTCGATCACCGATCCCTACCTGAACGTGTTCCGAGGCCTGATCCCACCGCTGGGAGGCCTGGATCTTTCCGCGATCGTGGCCTTTCTGGCCCTGAGCTTCGGCCAGCAGCTGCTGCAGATGGCCAGCTCCAGCCTTGCCGGCGGACTCTTGTACTGAAGCGGTCGTCGTCAGCGCAGGGCCTGTTCGAGCGGCAGTAACTCCTCCCCCTCGGAGGCACGGGCTCTCACCGGTGACTTGAAGCCACGGGCCTTCACCTGGCGAACGATGAGGGGTCCAGGGGTACCCCGTGGAACGGCCAGGCGAACCGCAAAGGGCGTCTCGCCGGGGGGAACGTCGCCGATCGAACCCACCCGGGTGCGGTTCTGGAGCACCGGTTCACCACTGGCATCCAGGATCAGAGCGAACAGATCGGTGTCCACCACGGTCTGCCTTCCCGGGTTGTTCACCAATCCCCGCAGGGCATAACAACTCGCACCGCTGGCGCCACGCCGATCGGGCTGGGCTCCTACATCGTCGCTCGGACAGGGTTCGAGGTGGACCTCCGCCACCTGCAGATCAGCTGCCCAGGCCGGAGCAGGCAGCGCCACCTGCAGGATCACCAGCGCCAGCGCCAGGACAAGACCGCACAGCTGTTGAATCACCGCATGTCGCCATCACCGGCGATCACGTTACGGGCGGCCCGACTGGCCAGCTTGTCGAGATTGGCCCTGGCGATGCTCGCCAGATCGAGGTTCAACTCGGTGGCGAGCTGGCTCACGTACCAGAGCACATCACCGAGTTCGAGCTTGAGGCCCTCGATCAGCTCTGGACTGAACCGCCCCCCGTGGTCGCGGATCACCTTCTTCACCTTGTCGGCCACCTCGCCGGCCTCACCGCAGAGGCCCAGGGTGGGATAGATAGGGTTCGAGCCGGCGTCCGGGTAGCGAGCGGTGGAGCGGGATTGGCTCTGGTAGGCCTGAAAGTCCAAACAAACACAGGACCTGGAAAGGCCGATGGTAGTTTCCGAACTACCAACGAACCATCGATGGGGCAGCCCGATCTCATGCGTCGCACCAAGATCGTGGCCACCATCGGCCCCGCCACCGAGTCTCCAGAACGCCTCCGCGAACTGATCTCAGCTGGAGCCACCACCTTCCGGCTGAACTTCTCCCACGGCGACCACAGTGAACACGCTGTGCGGATCGCCACCATCCGCGAAGTGGCAGCGGAGATGGGGCTGGAGGTCGGGATCCTCCAGGATCTGCAGGGTCCGAAGATTCGCCTGGGCCGCTTTGCCGATGGGCCGATCACCCTGGCCAAGGGTGACCGTTTCGCGCTCACGTCCCGGGAGGTGGCCTGCAACCGGGAGATCGCCACGGTCACCTATGAGCGACTGGCGGATGAAGTTGTGGCTGGAAGTCGCATTCTTCTCGATGACGGCCGGGTTGAAATGAGTGTGGAAGCCGTTGATCAGGCCGAGCAGACCCTGCACTGCAGCGTGACCGTGGGGGGAGTTCTTTCGAATAACAAGGGAGTCAATTTCCCCGATGTTCAGCTTTCGATCCGCGCTCTCACTGACAAGGACCGTCGCGACCTGGCCTTCGGCCTTGCCAATCAGGTGGATTGGGTGGCCCTCAGCTTTGTTCGCAATCCTTCCGATCTTGAAGAAATCAAAGCTCTGATTGCTGAGCAGGGTTACGACACGCCTGTGGTGGCCAAGATCGAAAAATTTGAAGCGATCGATCAGATCGACGCCATCCTTCCCCTCTGCGATGGGGTGATGGTGGCCCGTGGTGACCTGGGCGTGGAGATGCCGGCGGAGGAGGTGCCTCTGCTTCAGAAGGAATTGATCCGCAAGTGCAACAGCCTCGGCATCCCGGTGATCACGGCCACCCAGATGCTGGATTCGATGGTGAGTTGCCCGCGGCCCACCCGCGCGGAGGTGAGCGACGTGGCGAATGCCATCCTCGATGGAACTGATGCCGTGATGCTTTCGAACGAGAGCGCAGTGGGAGATTTTCCTGTGGAAGCCGTGGCCACGATGGCGACCGTTGCGCGACGGATTGAGCGCGATTACCCCCACCGGGTGCTTGACAGCCAGATGGCCTGCACGATCGCCAATGCGATCTGCCAGGCGGTGAGCACCGTGGCCAGCCAGCTCAATGCTGCCGCGATCCTTCCGCTGACCAACAGCGGGGCCACCGCCCGCAACGTGAGCAAGTTCCGGCCGAGCACCCCGATCCTGGCGATCACCAATCAACAGAAGGTGGCTCGCCAGTTGCAACTCGTATGGGGGGTGAACCCCCTGCTGGTGGAGGAGCAGACCTCCTCCACCAGCACCTTCAGCCTGGCGATGCGGATGGCCCGGGAACAGGGTTATCTCCATGACGGAGACCTGGTGGTGCAAACCGCCGGAACCCTGGCTGGGGTGAGTGGTTCCACCGATTTCATCAAGGTGGGGATCGTTTCGGCCGTGCTCTCCCGCGGCGTTCCGGTGGGGCAGGGATCGGTGAGTGGCCGGGTGAGGCTTGTGAGCGACCCGGAAGCGGCCTCCGCCATCCAGACCGGCGAGATCCTGGTGATCCGTGAGGCCACCGTGGAGTATCTGGAGGCGATCAGGCGCGCCAAGGGTGTGATCGCGGAATGTGGTGACAGCACCTGCCACACGGCGGCGATCGCCCAGCGCAACAACATCCCGGCGATCCTCGGGGTGACCAATGCCCTGTCGAGCCTGCGCCAGGGCGAGATCGTCACCCTGGATCTCCATCGCGGCGAGGTTCACCGCGGCGCCCGCAGCCCGAGTCCCGACAGAATCAGCGAAGGCCTCTGATCCAGCGAAGGTTGTTCATGGCTTCCAAGCTCCCCCTCAAGGAAACGATGGGGATGGCCCTGTCAACCCTGAAGGCCAACCGCCTCCGCAGCCTGCTCACGATGCTGGGGATCGTGATCGGCAATGCCTCCGTGATCACCCTGGTGGGGGTGGGCAAAGGGGCTCAGAACCTCGCCGAAGGCCAGCTCAGCAACCTCGGCGCCAATGTGCTGTTCGTGGTGCCCGGCAACAACGACACCCGGCGCCAGGGGATCGACTTTCCCAAAACACTGGTGCTGGAGGATGCAGAGGCCATCGCCACCCAGGTTCCAAGCGTCCGCCGCGTAGCCCCCCAGGTCACACTCAGCGAGGTGATCCAGTCGGGCGGCGTGACCACCACGACCTCCGTGGCTGGGGTGACCCCGGAATTTCTGCCCGTGCGTCAGTTCGAGGTGGCCCGTGGGCGGTTCTTCACAGCGGCCGATCTGGAGGGTGCCCGCAACGAGGTGGTGATCGGTCCAGATCTGGCCGTGAAGATGTTCGGCAGCCGCCCGCCGGTGGGACGGCAGCTGCGGATCCGCAACCTGCCGTTTCAGGTGGTGGGGGTGCTGGAGCCGAAAGGGGCGGTGTTCGGCCAGAACCAGGACGAGAATGCCTACATCCCGCTGACCACGATGGTGAGCCAGCTGAGTGGACGGGACCCCACCTACGGGGTGAGTCTGAGCTTCATCAGCGTGGAAGCCAAGGATGGTGAGAGCACCAATGCGGCCGCCTTTCAGATCACCAACCTGCTGCGCCAGCGCCACCGCATCCTGCGCGATGACGACTTCGCCGTGCGCTCCCAGAAGGATGCACTCTCGATCGTGAGCACGATCACCGGTGGGCTCACCCTGATGCTGGCCGCGATCGGGGCGATCTCATTGCTGGTGGGCGGGATCGGCATCATGAACATCATGTTGGTGTCGGTGAGTGAACGCACCGCGGAGATCGGCCTGCGCAAGGCTCTAGGAGCCCGCAGCGGCGACGTGCTGCTTCAGTTCCTGGTGGAAGCCCTCGTGCTGGCGAGTCTTGGAGGCGCGTTCGGAACCGCTCTTGGAATCGGAGCCGTGAATCTGGTGGCCCTGCTCACACCCCTTCCGGCAGCCGTGGGCGTGGACACGGTGCTCGTGACCGTGGGGCTTTCGGGTTCCATCGGACTGTTCTTCGGAGTGGTACCAGCCCGGCGGGCATCGCGGCTCGACCCGATCGTGGCCCTGCGAAGCCTTTGAGCAGGACACACAGAAACGTGAAGAAAATATTAAAGCGAGGAAACAGTCGCAGGGGGCACCATGTCCGCCAGGGAGGAATGGCTTGATGGAGCGGTGCCACAATCCTGGACTTTGGACCTGCTCGCCTGCGCCTATCGCAATGGCTCCGATCGGATGGTGATCATCCGCTGCGAAGGTCGCGAGGGGTTCTACCTCGAGCGGGTGGTGTTTCCCTTCGAGCTGCTCACCTTTGAATGCCCAGCCGACGAAAAGCTGGAAGTGTGGACCCATGGGCTGGGTGGGCCCGAGCTGATCGACAGCCTGCCGGTGGGCGAGCTCAAACTCGATACCAAGCCGGCCGCGGCTCCGCTGGAACTGAAGGCCGCAGATCGCTACGACTTCGGC
This sequence comes from Cyanobacteriota bacterium, assembly GCA_035284925.1. Lineage (GTDB taxonomy): Bacteria > Cyanobacteriota > Cyanobacteriia > PCC-6307 > Cyanobiaceae > UBA5018. Next base: position 10,478 of record JAYKGZ010000092.1, read on the forward strand.
CTTGAGAGCTTTGAAGCGGCGGCAGGCTGAGGTTCCGTTACATTGGTTAAGAATTTAGTTCCGGAGTCACCCGGTCCATGAATCAGCGCTGGCGTCTGATCCTTCTCTGGGGACTTCCCCTGGCCGTCGCTGCCTTCCTCGGCTGGCAGCTCTTCTCCGGTGGCGGCATGTCCAGACTGGGTCCAAACGGTCCCACGGTGGCCCCGCGGAACGCCGCCGTGGCCCGGATGAGCTACGGACGTTTCCTCGACTATGTCGATGCCGGTCGCGTCACGGCGATTGATCTCTATGACGGGGGCCGGACAGCTGTGGTGGAGGCTGTGGACCCGGATCTTGACAACCGGGTTCAGCGCCTCCGTGTGGATCTCCCTGGTGTGGCACCCGAACTGGTGAGCAAGATCAAGGAGCAGGGAATCAGCTTTGACATCCATCCACCGCGCAACGCCCCACCGGTGCTGGGCCTGCTCGGCAACCTTGTGTTCCCTCTGCTGCTGATTGGCTCCTTGATCTTTCTGGCCCGCCGCTCCAATGGGATGCCAGGCGGTCCGGGGCAGGCTATGCAGTTCGGCAAGACCAAGGCCCGGTTCCTGATGGAAGCGGAAACCGGTGTGATGTTCGACGATGTGGCGGGGGTTGAGGAAGCCAAGCAGGATCTGCAGGAGGTGGTCACGTTCCTGAAGACCCCTGAGCGGTTCACCTCCGTCGGGGCGCGGATTCCCAAGGGTGTGCTTCTGGTTGGCCCTCCTGGAACCGGGAAGACCCTGCTGGCCAAGGCGATTGCGGGTGAAGCGGGGGTTCCATTCTTCTCGCTTTCAGGCTCGGAATTCGTGGAAATGTTCGTGGGCGTGGGCGCCAGCCGAGTTCGCGACCTGTTCAAGCGAGCCAAGGAGAACAGTCCCTGTCTGATCTTCATCGATGAGATCGATGCCGTGGGCCGCCAGCGCGGTGCCGGCATCGGTGGCGGCAACGATGAACGGGAGCAGACCCTCAACCAGCTGCTCACAGAGATGGATGGATTCGAGGGGAACAGCGGCATCATCATCATCGCGGCGACCAACCGGGCCGATGTTCTGGACTCCGCCCTGATGCGCCCCGGCCGCTTTGATCGGCAGGTGATGGTGGATGTGCCCGACATCAAGGGGCGTCTGGCCGTGCTCAAGGTTCACTCCCGCAACAAGAAGCTGGCGGAGGATGTGAGCCTCGAAACCATTGCCCGCAGGACCCCGGGCTTTTCCGGTGCCGACCTGGCCAACCTGCTCAACGAGGCCGCCATCCTTACGGCTCGGCGTCGCAAGGAGGCGACCACCCTCACCGAAATCGATGATGCCGTGGATCGGGTGATCGCCGGGATGGAGGGCAAACCTCTGACCGACGGCCGCAGCAAGCGACTGATCGCTTATCACGAGGTCGGTCATGCCCTGGTGGGTACCTTGGTGAAGGCCCACGACCCTGTACAGAAGGTCACCCTGATTCCCCGAGGCCAGGCCCAGGGCCTCACCTGGTTCTCCCCTGATGAGGAGCAGATGCTGGTGAGCAAGGCCCAGCTCAGGGCCAGAATCATGGGAGCCCTCGGCGGTCGTGCCGCGGAGGATGTGGTGTTCGGCCATTCAGAAGTCACCACTGGGGCTGGTGGCGACATCCAGCAGGTGGCTTCCATCGCTCGGCAGATGGTGACCCGCTTCGGCATGAGTGAGCTGGGTCAGTTCTCCCTGGAGGCAGGCAATCAGGAAGTGTTTCTTGGACGCGACCTGATGACCCGCAGTGATGGCTCTGATGCCATGGCAACCAAGGTTGATGAAGCCGTGCGCGCCATTGTGCAGGTCTGTTATTCGGAAACGGTGCAACTTGTGGCCCAGCACAGGGCCTGTATGGACCGGGTTGTGGACATGCTGATCGAGAAAGAGAGCCTGGATGGTGATGAATTTCGTGCCATTGTTGCCGAATACACCCAGATCCCTGAGAAGGAGCGCTTTTCGCCCCTGCTTTCCGAGAGCGTCAGCGCTGCAAGCTGAGCCCAGCCCAGTGTGATCAGAGCGCCCGCATCGGGCGCTTATCGATCACCTTGTCAATCAGTCCGTACTCAACCGCTTCAGCAGGAGACATGAAGAAGTCACGATCTGTGTCTTCTTCGATCCGACTGAGCGGTTGTCCAGTTCGATCTGAAAGTTCCTGATTCAGTTTCTTTTTGAGGTAGAGGATTTCATCAGCCTGAATCCGGATATCACTGGCCTGACCTCGGGCACCACCAAGAGGCTGATGAATCATGATCCGGGAATGGGTCAAACTGCTGCGCTTCCCTTTCGTGCCAGCACCAAGAAGGAATGCCCCCATCGAAGCCGCCAGGCCAACGCAGACCGTCTGCACGTCTGGCTTGATGTGTTGCATGGTGTCGAAGATCCCCAGGCCGTCGTAAACGGACCCACCTGGAGAATTGATGTAAAGGAAGATATCTTTTTCGGGATCTTCAGCTTCCAGAAAAAGCAGTTGCGCCACGGTCCGGTTGGCCGACTCAGCGGTGACAGGCTCTCCCAGAAAGATGATTCTCTCCCTCAGCAAGCGGGAGTAGATATCAAACGCGCGCTCGCCCCTGCCCGACTCCTCAATCACGATCGGAATCACGGACACAGGGCTGGGTTGCAAACTCATTCGATCTTACCGAGGGCGGGCGGCTAGGGTCACCAGACTCCGAGGGTATCCCGCGTGAGCGCCGCTCTCACCGTTGCCGACAGCAAACGCGCCTTCCACCGTGCGTTTCCCTATGTGATCAATCCGCTTTACCGGCGGATGGTCGATGAGCTTCTGGTGGAGCTCCACCTGCTGAGCCGCCAGGTTGGATTCCAGAGCGATCCCCTGTTCGCCTCCGGGCTCCTGCAGGTGTTCGAGAGCTTTGCCCGCGGCTACAGGCCTGAGGGCCAACGCGACCAGCTGTTTGAGGCGCTGTGCAGCTCCTCAGGTTTCTCCGATCAGGCCCTGCGAAGCCTGCGCGACGCTGCTGTGGCTGCGATCGGCAACCACAGCGTGGAAGAGGTCACCCAGTGGATCGAGGCCCAGGGCAGCGGCGCCCCTGAACCGATCGCCCAGGCCCTGGCCAGCATCCGTCGGCCGGATTTCCACTACTCCCGGCTAATGGCGGTGGGTCTGCTCAGCCTCCTGGAGCAGGCCAGGGGTGCGGACGGAATGGATCCGGGCACCCTGCGCACCTATGCCCACGACCTCGGCGCCGCCATGGGATTGCTGAAGGAACGGCTCGACAAAGACCTGAGCCTCTACGCCAGCAACCTGGAAAAGATGGCCCAGGCCGTGGAGCTGATGGAGGAAACCGTCGCCGCCGAACGCCGTAAGCGTGAACGGCAGAACGAGGCGCTCAGCGCACCGCTGGAAGGCGAAGGCGTCCCGACAGCCGGCTGAGAGGGCGATCTGAAGGACTCAGCTCAATCTGGAGCTGCTGGGCGTTGCGCACCAGCTCCGGAAGGGTTGGGGGCATCAGCCCCAGAGCATCCAGGGCCTGGGGCGATAGGCGCAGAATCAGAGGTGAGCCCTTCTGCTGTCCGGGCACCGCCGGGGCGGCAGCCTCAGGGGTGGGACCCAGGAAAAGCCTCAGCTGGGGTTCACCCTTTTCAGCGGTCTGCCATCGCCATCCCCCCACCACCGTGCCGTCTTCCCGACGGAAGACGGCCGCAGGCAGCGTCTGGGACCGCAGAGCTGAAGCGGTGGGTATGAGCTGGGCCGGGGCTTCCTGAAGCTCGTGATCCAGCAGAGCCCGACGCAGATCAGACAGCAGGGAGGCCCAGGGCCGCCGGTCAGCTCCGACAGCCAGCTGCAGTTCAATCCCGGCCTGAAAGCTGCCGCGCGGGATCTCACGTAGCCGCAGGCGGAAGGGCACGGAGGTGAGCAGCTTGAGCTGGCTTGGCCCCACTCCATAGCGGGAGGCCAGCGGTTCACGGATCAACTGACGGGCCAGCAGGGTGTTGAGCAGAGGGGCCAGGCTGGGACCACGGAGGTCGAGCAGAATCCCTGGCGGCAACGCTCCTGGCAGCTCAGCTGGGCCCTGTTGCTGGGCAGGATCGCCGAGCACGCCGGTTGTGGCTGCCGCTTCACCCTGAAAGTCGAGGGCGCGCAGCGCCCGGCCGCCGCTGGGCACCAGGCTCAGGCATCCCTGGCTCGCCTGCTGAAGCAGGGAAGCCAGGGGCCCTGTGAGCCCCGCCAGGCCCACAGCACTCCAGTACACCGACTGACCCCATTGGAGGCGCTCGAGGCAACGACGCTCCATGCCACGCCGCTGCCGGCTTCCGCTGGCCAGCTGATCGGAAAGTTGGCGCTTCGAGAGGGGATCCGGTGCCACCAGCACGAGGTCGTCGAGCACCAGAGCTCCGGCGACTTTGATGCGGTCGGAACGCCCGAAGGCCAGGAAGGGGCCGGCATCGCCATCGCGACTCCAGAACTGCCACCAGATCCCTCGCTGCTGCCGCCACAGCCGCTGCGCAGCACCCACGCCAAGTCGTTCCTGCCAAAGCCGCGGCACCGGGCGATCGGGTGCCGCCTGAAAGCTCTGGAGCAGGGAGGTCTGTGGAAGCAGGCGCTCCAGCCCTTCGGCCTGGGGCCTTGGCAGCCGCAAGAGGGCGATCACGGGCAGAAGCACGAGGCTGGCGGCGGTGACCGCCGTGATCAGCAAGGGGGGGGTCTTCACAACACCAGCTCCGCGCTGGGCACCGCCCCATAAAGGGTGAGCCGCTGACGAACCGGTCGGCCGAGGCTGCGAGCAGCCCGCTCAAGGGCCTTCGGGGTTTGAGCGGTGCCACCGCGTGCACCGGCCATTGAGGTGATGTGTTCCTCCATCAGGGTTCCTCCCAGGTCGTTGCAGCCCCATCGCAGGGCTTCGGTGGCCCCCGCCAGGGTGAGCTTCACCCAGCTGGGTTGATGGTTCGGAATCGCTGCCCCGAGCAGCAGACGGGCCTGGGCCGTGAGCGTCAGCATGGCCTGCCGATCAGGCTGGTCTCGGCCAACCCGCTGGCGCAATGGCGCTGGTGCCCCCTCACCCACGAACGGCAGCAGCACGAATTCCGTGAAACCCACCCGGTTGTTGCACTGGGCATGGCGCTGCAGCGCCAGCAGGGTGAGCAGGTGGGCGAGCCGATCGGCCGGCGCCTCGAGATGGCCTGCCATGAGGGTGGCTGTGCTGGCCAGTCCGCTGGCATGCACTTCCAGCATCACGGCACACCAGGCCCGCGCGCTCAGCTTCTCTGGGCACAACACCCGTCGCACCCGCTCGCTGAGCACCTCGGCGGCCGTTCCAGGCACCGAGCCAAGCCCATGGGCCTGCAGGCGGCGGATCAGTTCGGCCAGGGGAATGCCGTCGCCCTCGGCGAAGAAGAGCAGTTCCTGGGGTGAGAACGCATGCAGATGGATGCCAGGGGCAGCCGTGTGCAGATCGCCGAGCAGCTGCTCGGCATAGGCCGTGAAGCTCCCTCCCAGGGTGGCTGCCGGATTCAGGCCACCCTGCACGCACAGCTCGGTGGCGCCGGCAGCCTGGGCTGAGGCGGCTCGCTGCATCAGGTCGTCGCGGTCGAGCCAGTAAGCCCCAACCTCGCCGGGATCACGGCGAAACGCGCAGAACCCACAGTGCTTAGTGCAATGGTTGGAAACGTTGAGGTTCCTGTTCACCACGTAGGTGACCGTGTCGCCAACGAGACGGAACCTCAGCAGATCGGCGCGGTGGCGGAGCTTTTCACGCTCGGCTGGCTCCTGATCAGACGCAAACAAGGCCAGGCCCGGGGCCATGAACTCGGTGAACCCGGCGCTGGCCTGGTCATGCAGGGTCGCCAGGGCATCCGCGGCAGCGTCGATGTCGATGGAGGGAGCCCCAGGCTGGCCAGGAAGGGGGTCCGAAGGATCTGCAGGAGGAACGAGGAGCTGGCCTGCCCGCTCCCAGGCCCAGGCGGCCAGGCTCACGGACGGCGGCGCGATTCAGCCGCTTTGCGGCGACGCCGGTCTCTCCACTCAACGCTGGAGAGGTAGACCACACCAACACTGACAAAGACGAGGAGAACAAGAGCCGTGACCCCAAGCGCCTGGGGGAGCAGCGCGAGGACTGCCGAGGACTCATCGGAAATCGCTTCTGTCACCTGGTTCGTGGATGGGATGGGGTGAGGATCACCCGCCGACCAGAGCGATCAGAACTTGATGCTGCCATCGCCATGACGGCCCCACACCACCATGGCGATCGAGAAGCTGAACAGGGCGGCCAGGGAGGCCCAGCCAACGGTGATCAACATCGCGCTGAGGTTCGAAACGACAGGACTTTACCTAGGGTGGGACCCGACTCGCACTGGAGACCTTGACGTTTTCCTCGCCTACGGCCACTCGTGAGCGAGCACAGGTTCGGCAGCCCTATCCCAGCTTCAAGGTGGTCGTGCTCGACGACGATGTGAACACCTTCCAGCATGTGGTCGACTCTCTGGTGCGGTTCATCCCGGGGATGCAGCCGGATCAGGCCTGGGAGCTGGCCCACCGCATCGACGGTGAAGGCAGTGCCGTGGTGTGGTGCGGCCCCCAGGAGCAGGCGGAGCTCTATCACCAGCAGCTTGGGGGGGCCGGACTCACCATGGCCCCACTGGAACCCGCCTGAACCGCCATGGGCAGGGTGGTGATCACCCACAGCACCTATCTGGAAGGGCTGATTCCGCTGCTGAAGCGTCTGGCTGTGCTGCCGGGGATCGACACCGTGACACCCGCTGTGATCAGCCGGGTGAGAGGTCGGGCGGCCAGTCTGAGGCTCAGGGTGTCGGCACCGATCACGGGGGGCCACAAGCTTGTGGCCCGGCGTGGCAGCAGTGTTCAGGAGGTGTTCGTGGTAACGAACCTGAGTGGGGAGGAGCTGCAGGTGCAGCTCGACGGTCTCCTGAAGACCAGGCCGAATGAACGAAGGAAGGGTTGAACCGCCGTGCCGTGTTGCCCCAGTGTTTCGACCTGGTGGAACCAGAAGGGAGTCAAAGACGAGGCGTCGTTTCCAGCTGCAAGACCGGCATACGTTGCTTTCGCCGCAGACCCCCAAGTCGAAGAGGGAGTCAGATCAGAAAACTGTGAAAGGCAGTCACCAACAAGGCAGTCCTAGGAGATTCTAAAGCGAATCTGGCGGCAGCGGCCAGATCGAACGCACCCTTCGGATCAGTTCACGGGCTTCCTCCATCCGGGCTTCGGGGGAGGTCTGCTCGAGCGGCAGCGTCACATGCCCGAGCTTCCGGCCCAGGCTCGGGCCCGCCTTGCCATACCAGTGAACCCTGGCCCCCGGGAGCGCAGCCAGGGCCTGTCGGGGCTCAAGATGGTGGTCGTCGTTGTCGTTCTGATACCCAAGCAGGTTCAGCATCAATCCACCGCTGAGCTTCGGCGCGGGGTTGGCCAGAGGCCAACCGGCCACGATCCGAGCCTGCTGGGTGAACTGACTGGTGTGGGAGGTTTCGATTGTGATGTGGGCGGAGTTATGGGTGCGTGGGGCGATTTCATTCACCTGCAGGCCCGCAGGCCCGTAGAACAGCTCCACGGTGAGCACGCCCACGTAGTCGAGGGCGGTGACAAGCGAACGGGCGATGTTGCGGGCAAAGGCCTGAACCGCATGGGAAACAGGCGCGGGTGTGACCACCCAGTCGCACACCTGGCGGTGCTGGTGGGTGAGGGCCAGGGGCCACACCTCCACCTGGCCTGAGCTGTCGCGGGCCACCGTGATGGCCAGCTCGTGGTCAAAGGCCACCAGTTCCTCCAGATACCACTCGGCCGCACCGATGCGGCGTACCAGGGCCGCGAGGTCGGAGCGGTTGTGGATCAGGGCCGTGCCCTTGCCGTCGTAGCCGCCGCTGTCGGCTTTGGCCATCAGCGGGAATCCCATCCAGGCGGGCAAGGTCTCCCCCCTCAACGGCAGGTCACACCAGCGGGGCGACGGCAGGCGCAGCTGCTCCAGCAACGCACGCTGTCGACGCTTCGATAACAGAGGCTCCAGAGCCTCCAGGGACGGGACAAAACGCACGCCGGAGGCCGCCAACCCCTGCAGAGCGGAAAGGTTCAGCCATTCGTTCTCAAATGTGATGGCCTGGCAGCGGCGAGCCAGCTCAGCGGTGGCTCGTGCATCACCGAGATCGGCCTGCACCAGGCTGCCTGCGCAGCTCACGGCAGGGTCGTGCGCCGATGGTGTCTGGACATGCACCGAAATGCCGATCGCCTCGGCGGCTTCGGCGAGCATCAAGGCGAGCTGGCCTCCTCCCACCACACCGATGGCGGCAGGGCTGGCGGCAGCATTGGCGGCACCGCTGGGCTCAGAGCTGCTCACTGGCATGCCAGGCATGTTCCCATCCTCCCATTCCTGCATGGGCCGGTTCAGGTGAGTGGCCGCTCTGGCGCCAGCACCATGCGCAACAGGGTGAGCAGCATCACACCGAGAAACAGGGCCAGGCCCACCGTGCAGGCGTAGCTGATCTCCAATTCCGAAAACGCCTGGTCATACACGTAATAAACAAGGGTGCGGGTGGAGTCGGCAGGGCCGCCCTGGGTCATCAGGAACACTTCTTCGAACACCTTCGTGGCCGCGATCGCCGACATCACCGCCACCAGGGTGAGATAAGGACGCAGCAGGGGCAGGGTGATGTCGAGGTGCTTGCGCCAGCCGTCGCTGCCATCAAGTTGGGCAGCTTCGTAGAGCTCCTTCGGGATGCCCTGCAGCCCGGCAAGCAGGATCACCATGTAGTAGCCCAGGCCTTTCCACAGGGTGACAACCATCACGGAGGGAAGGGCCAGAGCCGGCGAGGTGAGGAAGGCGATCGGAGTGAACGAATCGCCCAGCAGGGCCGCCAGCCAGCCGTTGAGCAGACCGTTCTCGGCATAAAGCCAGCGGAAGGCGATCGCGGCCACCACGATCGACACCAGCACGGGGGTGTAGAGAGCGGCCCGGAACCAGGCCATGGCCGGCAGCTGACGGTTCACCAGCACCGCCAGCGTGAGAGCACCGATCACAATCGGCGGCACCACGCCGAGCAGATAGAGCGAGGTGGTGATCGCCACACGCAGCACCATCGGGTCGGCCAGCAGGCGCCGGAAATTGGCCAGGCCCACAAACCGCAGGGGCTCGCTCACATCCAGCCCCGCCTGGCTGAAACTCATCAGCAGAGCCATCCCTGCCGGGATCAACACCGACAGGCTCAGCAGCAGCAGGGCGGGGGTGAGAAAGGCCCAGGCGGT